>QILI01000021.1 GCA_003233305.1 Mizugakiibacter sp. | reverse complement strand
TAACCTCAAGCGTTGGGTGAGTATGCGCAAGTGTGGGATGACTGCGTTCTAAATGCAGGGAAGAAAGGCCTGCAGTGCCCCCAATGGGTGCAATTGCAGGCATAAATAGACAAATGTAGGGCTGGCCAGCACGGTTAGGGCACGAGAAGGCCTGTCTGTGTGACATGGCTCAACACGCGTGAATCGAAAAGGTGTGTTTTTAGAGGTTCCCTATAGTATAGGTATATATTCCATACCATGCTGTCATTTGATTACGATGAGAATAAAAGCAAACAAAATCTTGCCAAGCATGGCATTGATTTTTATGTCGCTCAATCACTGTGTAATGACCCTGGTATGCTCGAAATGCCATCTAAAAAAGTAACTAATGAAACAAGATTCTTAGTAATAGGCACTGTTAAGAAAAAATACTGGTCTGCAGTAATTACATATCGCGGTAAAAATATCCGTATTATCTCAGTTCGTCGCTCAAGAATTGAAGAGGTGAATTTCTATGAAAGCTAAAGAAATAGATAAAAAATTTGATGACAACAAAGAAGATATTCTAGATGCTTTTGATTTATCAAAAGCAAGAAGACCTAATCAAGAACAAAAACGAGTTAATGTTGATTTTCCGACCTGGATGGTTACTTCACTGGATAAAGAAGCAAGGCATTTGGGTGTTACACGTCAATCTATTATAAAAGTTTGGTTGGCGGAGCGCTTAGAAAAAACAGCTTCTAACAATTAGCTAAAGCGGACGTAAAAAACACGCCGCTTAGCATGGCATTAGCTGAGCAAAACAAATAGAATGTACAATTTATATAATTGTGACAAAGGTGATACCTCCAAATCCATTCTAGGAACGAATAGTAAAAAAATTATTTATAATTGGCTTAAATCCGACTATCGCTAATTGCTGCAGTTGGGGGAGTCAAAGCCGTACTTGGGTTACGGGTTGCTGACGGCATTGGCGGTATCAAAAGGTTGTGCGGCCGTACCATGCAGGTGCCGGTAGCAGAACAGGATCGCAAATAACACGGCGATGACCAGCGAGTAGGCCGCAAAGCTCAGCCAGATGCCGTGCCAGATCAGACGACCGTCAGAATGGGTGAAATAATGGTCGATAAGCAGGCCGCTGAGGCTGCTGCCGAGTACGGCACCAAAACCATTGGTCATCATCATGAACAGCACTTGGGCGCCGGCTCTGATCTTGGTGTCGGCCTGGTCTTCGACAAACAGTGAACCGGAGATGTCGAAGAAATCGAAAGCCATACCGTAGACCAGGTTGGAAAGAATGATCATCCACAGCAGCCCGGCCGGATTGCCATAGGCAAACAGACCAAAACGTAAAATCCAGGCCACCATACTGATCAGCATCACCGTCTTGATGCCGAAACGCTTAAGAAAAAATGGTATGGTCAGAATAAATACTGTTTCCGACATCCGCGAGATCGACAGCACGATGTTCGGGTAACGCACCGTGAGCAGGTCGCGATAGGCCGCGACTTTGGCAAAACTGTGCAGAAAGGTATCGCCGTAGGCATTGGTCAGTTGCAACGAAGACCTCAAGGCCATGGCGTACAGAAAGAACACCGCCATGTTGTAATTCTTCAACAGTGCGAAAGAACGCAGACTCAGCGCTTCAATCAGCGAATCATGATGTAGGTCAGTAGGGGGACAACGCGGCAGGGTAAACGAATACAGACCCAACAACACGGCGGATACACCGGCCACATAGAACTGGCTGGCACTCTTCTCAAGGTGCAGCAGGCTAATGATCCACATGGCAACAATGAAGCCGATGGTGCCCCAGACGCGGATCGGCGGATAGTCTTTCACCACATCCGCACCCTCATTCTTGAGCGCGCTGTAGGCCACGGTGATCGACAGGGAGATGGTCGGCATGTAGAAGCCCATGTTGAGCAGCATCACCCAGAACAGGGCTTGAGGGCTGTTGATCATTGGCACTATGAACAGCATGCCCGCACCGAGCAGGTGCAAGAGGCCGTATAGCCGCTCGGCATTGATCCACTTGTCCGCAACAATGCCCATCAATGAGGGCATGAATAACGAGGCGATGCCCATGGTCGAGAACACCGCCCCAAAATCAGTACCCGACCAGTGCCGGGTCAGAAATCAGTATGCCACCAAGGTAGTCAGCCAGGATCACCAGACAAAAAATTGCAGGAAGATCATGATGATGAGGCGCAGATGGATGGTTTTCATACGCGGATCGGTCGGCCATGAGAAGCACGCCGACCGGTCATACCCGAGGGGCGATGATGAGGGCGCAATGTTTAGGGATACTAGAGGTCCCCCAGGGGGCAACAACTGCTGCCACCAAGGTAGCAAGTAGAGGTTCCCAGAGTAGAAATTTATGGGCCGAATCTATAGTTTCCCTTCAAGGGTCCAGTCAGACCGCTACGATTAAGTCCGGCTGGAACCCGGGGTTCAGTGCCTCCGGTGCATAGCCGCGAGGATTGCAGACTACCCGGGTGCCATTCACTTCGTAGTCAAATGACTCATGCATGTGACCGTGAACCCATAGGGCCGCCCGTTTGTCAGTCATCAAATTCTCCAGATTACTGGCGAAGGCCGGGGTCAGTAGGTCGGTGGCATAGCGGGGATGCACCGATTGTGGTGAAGGGGCATGGTGGGTGACCACCACGGTCTTGCCGTCGAAGGTCTTCGCCAGCATGGTTGCAAGCCAGTTGCGGCTGGCGGTGTGTAACCGAATGGCATCGTCCGGGGTAAACGGCTGGCCATGGTTCTGAATGATGGAAAAATCCGTCATTCGCTGTCGCCCTGCCTGCACGGCGAAAAACTTGTCTGCCTCACCGAAGAGGGCGAAGTCTGTCCACAGGGTGCTACCCAGGAACCGTACGTCATCGATGATGACCTGGTCATCGCTGAGAACATGGATAGGGTCCGATACCTGAGCCTTCAGTTCATCGATCAGGGTGAGGTCATGACGGTAGAACTCGTGGTTTCCCGGCACGTAAATCACGGGTTTGCCCGGGAACCGATGCTCCGCCCAGTGCAGGCCACCCATTCCCACCCCGATGTCACCCGCCAGAATGACGATCTCAGCATCGGTGGCCGGAGGTTCGAAATCCTCGAACTCGAGGTGCAGGTCATTGAGGATGTGGAGTTTCATAGATGCCGCTGATGCTACTGAACACCGCTAAAAATCTATTGTGCAAACCGATGGTGGGGTCGGGTGCTCGTTGCTCACTGTGCGACTCTCTGCGTTGGGCGCGCTGGTCATGGTTTTCGAGATACCCCGGATTATCGCGATGTGATGCCGGTTCAGGGCAGCAACTTGCCGGGATTGAGAATGCCGTGTGGATCGAAGCTCTGCTTGAGGGCCTGCATCAGGTGCAGCGCATTCGGGTCCACGGCCTGGGGCATGAAATCCCGTTTACTCAGGCCGATACCGTGTTCGCCCGACAGGGTGCCACCGAGTTCGATGACCGTTGCGAACAGGCTGGCCAGGCAGTCTTCGGCGCGGGCCAGTTCTGCAGTGTTGCGGGGCAGCAGGTTGACATGCAGGTTACCGTTGCCGGCGTGGCCGAAGGTGACGATGGGGAATCGGAAACGTGAGGCCAATTCGCGGCTGGCCGCGAGCAGAGCGGGAACCTGACTGACCGGAACCACCACATCTTCGTTGATCTTGTGGGGCGAAAGATCACGCAGTGCCGGTGACAAGGCCTTGCGGACCCGCCATAACTGGGCCGCTTCGCCGCGGTCGCTGGCCACTTGGAGGCGCAGCAGGCCCTTGCCTGCGGCGGCCTTGGAAACGGCTTTCACAGCATGCTCCAGGGTGGCTGCCTGACCGTCCACCTCGATCATCAGCAAGGCGCCGGTGTCGTTGGGTAGCACCTCGGGTTCACGCTGGCGGGCCAGATCCAGGCAGGCAACATCGAGAAATTCAAGCGCACAGGGGGTGACCGCTTGGGCCATGATTCGGGCCACCGCGGCGGCGGCAGCGCTGACATCGCTGAATTCGGCGCGCAGGGTGGCCAGGGCCTCGGCTTGGGGGGTGAGTTTGAGCGTCGCCTCGGTAATCAGGGCCAGGGTCCCTTCAGAGCCGATCAGCAGTCGGGTGAGATCGTAGCCGGTGGCACCTTTGGTGGTGGTGCCGCCACAACGGAACTCACGGCCATCGCCACTCACTGCACGCAGGCCCAGCACATTGTCGCGGGTCGCCCCGTATTTGACTGCCCGTGGGCCACCGGCGTTGCAGGCCAGATTGCCGCCGATGCTGCAGTAGGGGGCTGACGTCGGATCGGGCGGCCAGAAAAAGCCGCTGGGGGCGATGGCCGCCTGCAGGTCGGCATTGAGCACGCCGGGTTCGACGACCGCAATCCGGTCTTCGGGGGCGATCCGTAGAATCCGGGTCATGCGCTCGAAAGAGATGACGACGCCGCCGGCGATAGGTACCGTCGCTCCGGTGGTATTGGTGCCACGGCCTCTGGCGGTCAGTGCCACCCGGTGCTGGTGACAGGCGCGGACGATGCTCACCACCTGTTCATGGCGGTCGACCAAAGCCACCGCCTGGGGTAAGGCCTGACGGCGGGAGTTGTCGTAGGCATAGCTCAGGCAGGTGGCTGGATCCTGGATGAAACTGCCATCAGGGAGTGACTTTTGCAGGCTTTCGAGCAGGCCGGGGGGGAGCGGAGTAGGCGGCATATAAGGATTATCCGGTGGTTTCAAAGGCGGCTCGGTGCCAATGGAAGCGGGCTTCATGTTCCGGCCCATCAAAGCTGACTACATCAAAACGGCAGGGACGTTGGGCGTGGCGGGAATGTTCGGCCAGAAACAGTGCCGCGGTACGTAGCAAACGCTCGCGTTTGCGGGGCCCGACCGAAGCGGCGGCGCCACCCTGGCCGGAATGGCGGCGGTAGCGGACTTCGACAAAGACCAGGGTGGAGCCATCCTCCATGATCAGGTCGATCTCGCCGAAACGACTGCGGTAATTGCGTAGCACGGTACCAAGGCCGGCCTGCTGCAGGGCGCTTTCGGCACGGGCCTCGAAGCGGGCTCCTTTTTCGGGCATCGCCACTCAGTGGGTCCTGGGTTCAGCACGTCCGTTACCAGTCAGACCCCCGGCAATCGTGTGGGCTACGCCGTAGTCGAAACGGGCCCATACCGGGGTGCGCTGCACCTGGCCGGTGGCATCGACGGTCAATTGACCGGTGGCACCGCCAATGTAACTGCCGGGATGCGTGCGTAGCCAGGAGAAATATGGACTGAGTGAAAAAGCATCCATGCCGAAAGCGAACAGGCGGGCGCCGGGACCACGGATTTCCGGGCTCCAACGCCCCAGTTCTTGCCGTGGTGGCAGGCCGGGCTGGCTGTTGAACAGCCAGGGCAGATCCGGAAACACTACCCCGTCCAGATCACGATCCAGGCCGGGGTTGCTGCGCGTGGAAAACACCTGCGGTGTGGCGACGATCAACTGGTTCAATTGGGCAACGCGGATTTGCGGTACCAACAAGCGGGCCTGTTCCAGCGGCGCGGCAATAAAGATGCCGCCATTGTCGGCTAGATTGGCGGCTGCGGCCTTGATGAGGGCCGCATAGTCCACTGAGCCTACCGGCAGGGTCTGGACGGCACTGACGGTTCCACCGCCGGCTTCGAATTGGGCCTGAAAAGCCATGGCAGCCCGACTCGAGCGGGAATCGCTGGCATAAAAGGCAATGGCCTGACGAATGCCGTGATTGAGCAGGTATTCGGCGTCGTACACCCCATTGCTTTCAGGCATCAGCGCAAACTCAGCACTATTGGCAGGAGACGGTATGGCGCTTTGCGGCTGATTGAGCGCCAGTACCGGGACGGCGGGTTCACCCTGAGAAAACAACGCATCCACGGCGGGTCGCAGCAAGGGACCGACAATCAGATCAGCCCCCTCGGTGAGAGCCTGTTGGTAGGCGGCAAGCGTGCCCGCGGTAGTCCCCTGGGTGTTGTAGATACGCACCATCGGGCGGGGTCCGGCATGATCGCCCGCTTGGAAATAGGCGGCGAGAAAGCCGTCGCGAACCGCTTTGCCGGCGGCGGAGAGCGGCCCGCTCAAGGGTAACAGCAGGCCGATCTGCTGGTAGCTTTGAAAACCTTCGCGCTCAAGGTGCTGGCCTTGTGCCAGCAGGGTGCCCGCAGGGGCATTGAGTTGCGGCATGTTGCTCGGCAGGCGGCTGCCAAGACGCTGCAAAGCTTGACCGATCCAGGGCAGCAGGGGATCGCCGGCCGGCAGTTGGGTGGCCTGGTGTAATAGGCCCTGGACGCCTACCCGGCCCAACAAGGCCAGGAGTCGGGCGGCATTCTCGGTCTTGGCCGGAGCCAGCAGCAGGGGATCCAGTTGCATACGGGCCGCGGCGGCAGCCCAGGTGTTGCCGCTGGCCGTTGCCGCCTGGGCCCGCAGCCGGTCACGGCGGATGGCCAAGGCTCGCGGCAGCGTTGCGGGCAGCATGCTGGCCAGGGCCAGGGCCTGCTGGTGATGCCCGGCAGTCTCGGCCAGTTCGCCCTGCAGCAAGTTGTAACGAGCCATATCATTGCCGTGCAGTTGTTGGGCGTTGATGAGCTGCAATAGTTGCTGGGTGCGTTGCGGCTGCTGGTTGTTGAGCCAGTCCTCGGCGGCCCGCAGGCGATAGTGATCGGCTTGGGCGGGAACCTGGTGGGCCAGGCCCAGCCAGATCGAGGCGGCCCCCTGGAAATCGCCACGGGTTTCCAATACCTGGGCTTGGGCGATGGCCGCCTGTTGTGCGGGGCTTGGCCCACCGCCCAGGGTGGCACAAGCGCTGAGACCCATGGTCAGTAAGATGGCAAGCACGAGAGAGTAGCGACGCATGGTCGAATCCTGCACAAAAGAGGCGGCTTTGCGATGATAGCCCAATGCACTCCGATAGCAGATAAAGGCATACCAAGGCATGTATATATGAATGGCACACTCTGGGTGGTGGCAACACCGATTGGTAATCTGGGTGATTTATCGCCGCGGGCCTTGAAGACTTTGCGTAGCGTGGCCTTGATCGCCGCAGAGGATACCCGGCATACCCGCCATTTGCTGGCCCATTTCGGTCTCGCTACGCCGCTGCGGGCCATGCATGAGCACAACGAGGCGGACGTTGCGGAGCAGCTACTCAAGCGCCTGCAGGCGGGTGAGGATATTGCTCTGGTCTCGGATGCGGGAACGCCGCTGATCAGTGATCCCGGTTATCGGCTGGTGCGTGCGGCCCGGCAGGCGGGGCTGCAGGTGGCGACACTACCGGGTCCCTCGGCGCTGATCGCGGCGCTGTCGGTGGCGGGTTTAGCTAGTGACCGGTTCGTGTTCGAGGGTTTCTTGCCTGCTCGACAGGCCGCGCGCCGAGAGCGCCTGGCTACCCTGGCGGCAGAGACCAGGACGCTGATTTTTTACGAATCTTCACATCGTATCCGTGCTTGTTTGGCTGATGCCGTCAGCATTTTCGGCGCCGAGCGTGAGGCAACTCTGGCCCGGGAGCTGACCAAATTGCATGAGACGGTGCTTTCGGCATCGCTGGGAGAGCTGGCGGCCCGGGTGGCTGCCGATGACGATCAATGTCGCGGTGAATTGGTGCTGCTGGTGGCCGGTGCCAAGGGGGGGGACGAGCAGCGCAAGAGCTGCGAAGGTCGGCGCATCTTTGCCTTGTTGCGCCAGGAGTTGCCTCCAGGACGGGCGGCGCGACTGGCGGCAGCTATTAGTGGAGCGCCCCGGCGGATCTTGTATGAGGAGGCCAAGCAATAGTCGGTCGTATTACCGCTACAATGTACCGGGGAGTCGGCCGGGCAGTCGCGTCGCGCAAGCGTCGAGGAAAGTCCGGGCTCCACAGGGCAGAGTGCCAGGTAACGCCTGGGCGGCGTGAGCCGACGGAAAGTGCAACAGAGAGTAGACCGCCGATGGCCTTAGGGCACAGGCAAGGGTGAAAGGGTGCGGTAAGAGCGCACCGCGCCGGTGGCAACATTCGGCGGCACGGCAAACCCCACTCGGAGCAAGGCCAAATAGGGGAGCGATGGTGTGGCCCGCACCGCTCCCGGGTAGGCTGCTTGAGCCCGTCGGTGACGGCGGGCCGAGAGGAATGACTGTCTAAAACAGAACCCGGCTTACGGGCCGGCTCCCCCTTTTTTCTTTGCAGTCAGGTCATGTCTGAACCTGACTGATGGCCAAACGAACGGCCCAGGTAGCTTGGACAGCTAGGTCAAATCTGGTGCTATTCGATTTATTTATTCAATAATTTCATTGCCTTTACGAGACATTGTGATAACCCGCATTAAATGTCGGCAAGATGCGCTTTGTCTTTGATCTGCAAGCAAAAATTGTTGACAGTCGCAAAATCTGAGACTAAGGTGGCTCCCAGTGTGAAATCGTGGGAATTCGTGGGGAGCTACCGTGTTTCAAGGCGAAACAGCGATCACTATTGACGACAAGGGTCGTCTGACCATCCCGGTTGCCTATCGGGATTTGGTGGCGCGTGCCTGCAGCAACCGCCTGGTGGCCACCTACAACCCCTTTGAACAAGGCTGCCTGTGGTTGTTTCCCAAGGATGAGTGGGAGCGGGTACGTGATGAGATCAATGCCTTGCCCAGTGTCAAGGCGGTACATCGTAATTTACAGATGAAGCTGGTGGGCGCGGCGGCCATGCTCGAGGCCGATGGCTCCAGCCGGGTATTGCTGCCTGCCAGTCAGCGCAATGCCTCGGGGATTGAGAAACGGGCAGTGTTGTTGGGTATGGGTAATAAGTTCGAGCTTTGGAGTGAACAAGCGCATCTTGCCAAGATTCGACAGACTATTGGCGAGGATGAAATCAGCGAGGACATGGCGGAACTGAGGCTGTAGGGATCTGACAATGCATGGGGTCGCGGCGATGGCAAAACGGGAACATATCCCGGTGATGCTGGACGAAGCAATGGTTGGCCTCGCCGTGCGCGCTGGCGGCTGTTATCTGGATGGCACCTTTGGCCGTGGAGGACATGCTGCGGCCTTGCTGGCTCGTTTGGATCAGCAGGGGCGGCTGTTATTGATGGACAGAGACCCCCAAGCGATTGCCGTGGCCCGCCAGCACTTTGCCGCCGACCCTCGGGTAGCGATCCGGCACGGTAATTTCGCCGCTATGTGCGCATGGGATGCGCTTGCCCAGGGTCTCGACGGGGTCTTGCTCGATCTGGGCATTTCTTCTCCCCAGTTGGATGAGGGTGAACGGGGTTTCAGTTTTCAGACCGATGCGCCCTTGGATATGCGCATGGATCCAAGCTGTGGCGAATCGGTGGCGGATTTTCTGGCTCATGCCAGTGAGAAGGACATTGCCGAGGTGCTGTGGCGCTATGGTGAAGAGCGCATGAGTCGACGCATTGCCCGGGCTATAGTGCTGCGTCGTGAACAAGGCCGGCCCTTTACCCGTACTTGTGAACTGGCTGATGGGGTGGCGCAGGTGGTGCGACACCGTACCCCTGGCAGACATCCGGCGACCCGGACTTTTCAGGCGCTACGGATCCAGGTGAATGGGGAACTGGAGTCGCTCCAGCATGGCTTGGTGGCGGCATGTCAGTGTCTCAAGCCCGGCGGACGGCTGGTGGTGATCAGTTTTCATTCGCTCGAGGATCGTATCGTCAAGCAGTTTATGCGCGGCCCCCAGGCACCCCGGGTGTCGCGGGGTTTGCCCGTCCCGGAGGTGCCCGAATCAGCGTTGCGGGTCATTGGCAAGCAGCGCCCTGGTAAAGAGGAAATCGCCGCTAATCCGCGGGCCCGTTCTGCCGTGTTGCGGATCGCCGAGAAGCGCTTATGAAGCGCCTGGATCTCATTGCCGTAGTCCTGTTGCTGCCAGCCATGATGAGCAGTGCCATTGCCGTGGTCTGGGCCCGCAATGAAAGCCGGGAACTTTTCATCCAGTTGACCCGCTTGCAGAGCCACCGTGATCAACTGAACATCGAGTTTGGACGCTTGGAATTGGAGCAGGCCACCTGGGCGGACCCCGCACATATCGAGACCATTGCGCGGTCGAAACTTGGCATGATCAATCCCGCTCCGGCGCAGATCCGGGTGGTGCGCCAATGAAGGTGTTTATGGCCTCCCAGGCGCATTCCACGCCAGTGCCACCCCGGCCGTGGCGCCGTATGCTGCTGGTGGCCGGTTTGCTGGCAATGATGGCCTTCGGCTTGCTCGCCCGGGCGGTGGATCTGCAGGTCGTCAAGCGCTCTTTTCTGCAGCAGCAGGGCGATGCCCGGTTTCTGCGCAAGGTAGCGATTCCGGTATCCAGAGGCAGTATTTTCGACCGCAATGGGGTGCCATTGGCGGTGTCTACGCCGGTCGACTCGCTGTGGACCCATCCGGCGAAATTGCTGCAGCATGCTGAGCGAATTCCCGAACTTGCCAAGGCCCTGGGAGTGAACCCGGCGCGTTTGCAGCGACGTCTTGAGGAGCGCGCCAATCGCGATTTTGTGTATCTGCGCAGGATGATGAGTCCGCAGGCCGCCCAGCTCATACTGAAACTGGATATTCCCGGCGTTTACAAGCAGCGTGAGTACCGGCGTTATTACCCATCCGGAGAAGTCAGCGCTCACGTCATCGGCTTTACCAATATCGACGATCATGGCCAGGAAGGCCTGGAGCTGGCTTATGACAACTGGCTTTCGGGTAAGCCCGGATTACAGCGGGTGATTCGTGACCGACTCGGTCAGACGGTAGAAAGCATCGACCTGATTCGTGAAGCCGTGCCCGGTCACAACCTGACGGTCAGTCTCGACAGTCGTATCCAGTATCTGGCATTTCGCGAGTTGTCGAAGGCGGTGCTTGATCACCAGGCCAAATCCGGGTCGATGGTGGTGATGAATGTACGCAATGGTGAAATCCTCGCCATGGTCAATGTGCCGTCCTACAACCCCAACGATGTGGCTGCGAGCAGCGTCTCCGCGCGGCGCAACCGGGCCGTAACCGATGTGTTTGAGCCCGGCTCGGTCATGAAGGCTTTTACCATCGCCGCAGCTTTGAAAAGTGGCCGCTGGACGCCGACTACACCAATTAACACCAGCCCGGGTTGGTACATGCTTGATGGCTACAAGATCAAGGACGATGCGGACTACGGGCGGATCGATGTCACCAAGGTGGTCACTTTTTCCAGCAATGTCGGGGCCTCCCATATTGCGCTGTCGTTGCCTGACCGGAGTCTGTATGACACCTTGCGGTCGTTTGGCTTTGGCCACAGTACCGGCAGCGGTTTTCCTGGAGAAGCCTCGGGACTGCTGCCTCCGTATCAGGTATGGAGGCCGATTCGCAAGGCGACGATTTCCTATGGCTACGGCTTGAATGTCACCACCCTACAGTTGGCTCAGGCCTATGCGGCCATCGCCGACGACGGGGTGCTGCACCGGCCCAGTTTCATCCTTGGTGACGATGGCCCTCCGGTACGGGTTTTGAGTCGCAAGTTTGATCAGCAGTTGATCAATATTCTGAAGACGGTTGTCACCCCCGATGGCACCGGAGAGCGGGCAGCGATTCCCAACTATACCGTGGCCGGCAAAACCGGCACCGCCCATATTGCCGATGGCGGCGGCTACCACCATCACCAGTACAACGCGGTATTTGTCGGCATGGCCCCGGCCAGCGATCCGCGGCTGGTCGCGGTGGTGGTGGTGCATGATCCAACCCGCAACGGTTTCTACGGTGGGCTGGTGGCCGCCCCGGTATTCCGTTCGGTGATGAGTTCGGCCTTGCGGTTGCTGGATATTCCCCCCGATCACGTCAAGCAGTGGTACTCCAATTTACCCAAACCGGCTCTGCAAGCCCCGCTCCAGATCGCCAGCCGGCGGGCTAGCAAGTCCGGGGAGGTGGCGAGATGAGCCGATGGATGCGCCTCGATACCCTGCTGAATGGGATTGCCGATAGCCGTTGCTGTGTGGGCCTGAAAATCGCTGGGCTCAGCCTTGATTCGCGCCAAGTCGTCCCGGGTGATGCGTTTTTGGCCCTGCAGGGTCTGCATGAGCATGGCATCACCCATGCAGCCGGTGCTGTTGAGGCCGGGGCCAAGGTGGTGCTGGCCGAGTCACCCGCGCCTGCGGGAAGTTTTGAGGTTGCGGTACCGGTGCTATGGATACGGGATCTGCGCAGTAGCGTCGGAACGTTGGCGGCACGCTGGTTTGGCCAGCCGAGCCGGGATCTACGGATAATCGGGGTTACCGGAACCAACGGCAAAACCTCAGTGGTACAACTGTTGGCGCAGTCACTGCAATGGCTTGGGCACCGTAGTGCCAGCATCGGCACGCTGGGTGCCGGGCGGGTGGGGGATCTGCAGGCGGCGGAACGCACTACGCCGGATGCGCTTGCCGTGCAGGCGCTGTTGGCGGGCTTTTGCGAGCAGGGCGTGAGCGATGTGGCGATGGAGGTGTCCTCGCACGGCCTCGAGCAGGGGCGGGTCAATGCGGTAGATTTTGCGATGGCTGTATTGACCAACCTTAGCCGTGACCACCTCGATTATCACTCCAGCATGGAGTCCTACGGTGCTGCCAAGATGCGTCTGTTCCAATGGCCGGGTCTGGGTACGGCGGTTCTCAACCTGGATGATCCATTCGGGGTACGGCTGCAGTCAGAGCTGGCTGCAGAAGTTCGCTGCCTCGGTTATTCGCTGCAACGGAATGATGTGGCCGTCTATGCCAGTGATATCGGTACCGACAGTACCGGCGTCCACTTTCGCCTGCATACTCCGTGGGGTGAGCAGGATATCCATTCAGTCTTGCTGGGTCGTTTTAATGTAGCGAATCTGCTGGCGGTAGTGGCTTGTCTCGGCGCCTTGAATCACGGTATCGATGAGATTGCCCGATTGTTGCCTTTACTGCAGCCGGTACGGGGCCGGATGAATCGGCTAGGTGGTGGTGCCCAGCCGCTGGTGGTGATCGACTACGCACATACCCCCGATGCCCTACAGCAGGCCCTGTTGGCCCTGCGCCCTCATTGTGCAGGCAAGCTGTATTGCCTATTCGGATGTGGGGGCGAGCGCGATGTTGGCAAGCGACCGCAGATGGGGGCGATTGCCGCGCGACTGGCTGACCAGGTGCTGCTGACGGATGATAATCCGCGGGGAGAGGACGGCGCGGCGATTCTGGCGCAAATTCGCGCCGGCATGCCTGCGGGTCTGGATGTACCTATCGTCCGTGCGCGTGAACGGGCCATTTCCCAGGCGGTGTCGCAAGCCCGGTCCGGCGACGTGGTGCTGATAGCCGGCAAGGGTCATGAGTCCTATCAGGAAATGAACGGTCAGCAGCGTCCGTTCGATGATATGGCCGAAGCACTTCGAGCCCTGGAGTCGCAGTCATGCTGAAGCTGAAACTCAGCGATATTGCGATGTGGACCCGAGGTCACTTGTACGGTACGGATGCACTGGCGCAAGCGGTGTCCATAGACAGCCGGTGCCTCAAGCCGGGGGCCTTGTTCATTGCGATACCTGGAGAGCATGTCGATGGCCATGATTTTCTCGAAGATGCCGCCCGCCATGGGGCCGTCGGAGCGCTGGTCAGCCGCTCCTGCGAATATCCCCTGTCGCAGGTGCTGGTGGAAGACAGCGTAACCGCACTGGGCGATCTTGCCAGCACTGTCCGGGCCCGATATCCGGTCCAGGTACTAGGCATTACCGGCTCCTGCGGCAAGACCACCGTTAAGACCCTGATCACGGCGATCCTGTCACGGCATGCCCCGACCCATGCCAGCAGTGCCAACTACAACAATGAAATCGGCCTGCCTCTCAGTCTGCTTGCGGCTCCGGATGAGGCCCGCTACATAGTCTTGGAAATGGGTGCGGGCAAGCCCGGTGATATCAGCTATCTGGCTGCTATCGCCCGGCCGCAGATCGCTTTGGTCAACAATGTGGCGGCGGCCCATCTGGAACGGCTGGAGACCCTCGATGGCGTGGCTGAAACCAAAGGTGCCATATACGAGGCGTTGCCTGCTGACGGCATTGCGGTAATCAACGCCGACGATGCTTATGCCAGCGCTTTTGCCAATCAGGCGGCCCCCCGTCGGATCCTGCGCTTTGGGCACGATGCGGCTGCTGAGGTACGGGCTGAACGTATTGCAGCGGATCTGCAGGGCTCAAGTTTCCAATTGTTGACCCCGCTTGGAGCAGCAGCGGTCAAGCTGCAGCTGCCGGGACCGCACAATCTCATGAATGCTCTGGCTGCTACGGCCCTCGCTCTCGCTGCGGAGGTGCCGTTGGCGGATATCGTCGCCGGTTTGCAGAGTGTCGGGTCGATTCCGGGACGCTTTCAGGTGCTTCCGATGCCGGGTGACTGGACCTTGATCGATGACACCTACAACGCCAATCCCTCCTCGGTCATGGCGGCCATCGGCATGCTTGCCACCGCCCCGGCTCCCACCTGGTTGGTGTTGGGGGACCTGGCCGAACTGGGCGCGGATGCTGCAGCGTTGCACGCCGAGCTTGGCCAGCGCGCTCGGCAAGCCGGAATCGAAAAATTATGGACCTTGGGTAAGTTGAGCCGCTACGCCAGCGAGGCATTTGGTGAGGGAGCCCGGCACTTTGAATCCCGGGAGGCGTTGCTGGAAGCACTGCTTGCAGCCCTGAGCCCCGGGTTGACCTGCCTGATCAAAGGCTCCCGGGCCGCAGCGATGGAAGCGGTAGTTGCGGCTCTGCTGAAACGACAAGGGGGTGTTTATGCTGCTTGATCTGGCGCGCTGGCTATCACAGTGGTTCAGTGTCTTCCATGTTTTTCAATACCTTACCCTGCGCACCATTCTCGGGGCGTTGACGGCCTTGTTTTTCTCGTTATTGGCCGGGCCGGCAGTCATCCGCCGGCTGACCGCGATGAAGGCGGGTCAGGTGATACGCAGCGATGGGCCACAGAGCCACCTCAGCAAGGCCGGTACGCCAACCATGGGGGGGACTCTGATTCTGCTGGCGGTGACGGTTTCGACTCTGCTGTGGAGCGATCTGGATAACCGCTATGTCTGGATTGTGCTGGGGGTGACCCTGGCATTCGGGGTCATCGGTTTCTACGACGACTACCTCAAGCTGGTACTGAAAGATCCGCAAGGAATGCCGTCGCGCTGGAAGTATCTTTGGCAGTCTCTGGTCGGCTTGACGGCCGCTGGAGTGTTATATGCCAGCGCCGTGGTGCCGTCAGAAACCGCCTTGTTCGTGCCGCTCTTCAAGCATGTTGTACTGCCCTTGGGTCTGGCCTATATCCCGCTGGCCTACCTGATGATTGTGGGCTTTTCCAATGCCGTGAATCTCACTGATGGTCTGGATGGTTTAGCCATCATGCCCGCAGTGCTGGTAGCGGTGGCACTGGGGGTGTTCGCCTACCTGTCCGGTAATGCCGTGTTCTCGAGTTATCTCAATATTCCATCGATTCCTGGAGCCGGTGAAATCGCCATTTTCTGCGCCGCCCTGGCAGGTGCTGGCCTGGGGTTCTTGTGGTTCAACACCTATCCGGCACAGGTCTTCATGGGTGATGTCGGAGCGTTGGCCATAGGGGCAGCACTTGGCACGATCGCCATGATTGTGCGCCAGGAAATTATTCTGCTGGTGATGGGGGGTGTGTTTGTGATGGAAACGGCCTCGGTAATTATCCAGGTAGCAAGCTTCAAACTGACCGGGCGACGGGTATTCAGGATGGCCCCCATTCACCACCATTTCGAACTCAAGGGCTGGCCTGAACCACGGGTGATCGTCCGTTTTTGGATCATTAGTGTGGTGCTGGCACTGATTGGCCTGGCAACGTTGAAGGTGCGCTGATGACCCGTATGCCACCCCGCACCCAGGCCCGCCGCAACGATCAGGCGCGGGGTCGCTTTGACCCGTGGTTATTGCTGGTGATTGCGACCTTGGTAGTGTTCGGCGTCATCATGGTGGCCTCGGCCTCGATTGCGGTGGCCGATGGGCGCCACTACGGCGCGTTCTTCTATCTCAAGCGACACCTGTTGTTTCTGGCCATGGGTTTGGCTGTGGCCTGGGGTCTGAGCCGTATTGAGTTACAACTTTGGGAGCGCTACAGCCTGGTATTGGTTCTGTTGGCGGTGATTTCGCTGGGCCTGGTATTTATCCCTCACCTGGGGATGCGGATCAATGGGGCACAGCGCTGGGTCAATCTGGGAGTGACGGGGTTTCAGCCGGTTGAAGCGGTGAAGTTGGCGGTGATCTTGTATGTCGCCAGTTACCTGGTTCGCCATCGCCAGGCGGTGGAACGGGATCTGTTGGGCGTGCTCAGACCCATCAGTGTGACCCTGGTACTGGTGGTACTGCTGCTGTTGCAACCTGATTTCGGTTCTGCAGTTCTGCTGCTGGCAGTAGTGGTCGGGATGATCTGGTTGGGTGGAGCACGGATGCGTAATCTGCTGTATCTGGCCCTGCCGCTGGTACCACTGTTTACCTGGGTGGCGCTGAGTCAAGACTATCGGATCAGACGTCTGACCTCTTTCTTGGACCCATGGAAGGATCCATTCAGCAACGGTTTTCAACTGACCCAGGCATTAATCGCAGTAGGCCGGGGTCATTGGTTCGGAGTCGGGCTGGGTGACAGCGTACAGAAACTGTTCTATCTGCCTGAGGCCCACACTGATTTCATTCTCGCGGTGATTGCCGAGGAGCTGGGTTTTGCCGGCATCCTGCTGGTGGTCGCAATGTTCACCCTGTTGGTGGGCCGGGCGCTGTGGTTGGGGATGCTCGGCTTACAGCTGGGACAACGCTATGCGGCCTTTGTTGCGTTCGGTGTGGCCTTGATGATCGGCTTGCAGTCGACGGTATCGATTGGGGTCAATCTGGGCATGTTGCCCACCAAAGGCCTGACCCTGCCCCTGATCAGCTCGGGTGGATCCAGTGTAATCATGACCTTGGCGATGCTGGGCCTGTTGTTGCGGGCCGGATACGAAATCCGTCGTGCCGAAGATGCTCGGCGTATCTCTGCACGCAGCGAAATTCTGAAGGAAGTGAGCGTGGGGGTGTCATCATGACGGCAACCGGCCCGGTGATGATCATGGCCGGGGGTACCGGAGGGCATATTTTTCCCGGTCTTGCGGTCGCCGCTGCCCTGCGCGCGCAAGGTATCGCGGTAATCTGGCTGGGTGCTGAGGGTGGCATGGAGACCAGGCTGGTGGCCGGGCAAGGCCTGCGCTTGTACACGCTGGCGGTGCGCGGGGTGCGTGGTAAGGGACTCAGGGTTCGTCTGCGGGCCCCCTGGATGTTGTTGCGCACGCTGCTTGCGGCGCTTCGCGTATTGCGGGCTGAGCGGCCCCGAAGCGTGTTGTCGATGGGGGGGTACGTGGCGGGGCCGGGGGGGCTGGCCGCTTTCCTGATGCGTATTCCATTATTGGTGCATGAGCAGAACGCCCTGCCCGGCATGACTAACCGGGTATTGGCGCGCCTGGCGAGGCGGGTGCTGGGCGGATTTGCTGATGCTTTGCCGGGATCGGAGTGGGTGGGCAATCCGGTGCGTGCAGAAATCAGCGAACTGGCTCCGCCCGCTGAGCGTTTTCGGGGTCGCGGGGTACCACGTTTGCTGATCCTTGGCGGCAGTCAGGGCGCCCGGGCCTTGAATCGGCTGGTCCCTGAAGCCTTGTTGCAACTGGATAGGCCGCAACGCCCCGAGGTGTGGCATCAGTGTGGGGAAAGTGATCTCGACGCCACCCGCAGTGCCTATCGTCAGCATGGTATCGAGGCGCGGGTTGAGCCGTTTATTGTCGAGATGGCCGCCGCGTATGCCTGGGCGGACCTGGCCTTATGCCGGGCCGGGGCATTGACCCTGGCCGAGCTGGCTGCAGTAGGGCTGGGAGCAGTATTGGTGCCTTATCCATATGCTGTCGATGACCATCAGACTCGCAATGCCGCAGCCATGGTCGAGGCCGGGGCGGCGCTGTTGTGCCAGGAGTCGCAATGCGATGCATCGCTGCTGGCCAGGCACTTGCAGGCTCTGTTGGGCGATGCCCAAGCCCGCTTGCGAATGGCCGAATCGGCCCGGGCGCTGGCTAGGCCCCAGGCGGCACAGAGCATTGCCCGGTGGTGCCTGGAGGAGGCCGCATGAGTCCGCGCCGTCTACGACCGCACGAAGATTTCATGTACGCCTTCCGGCGGGTGCATTTTATCGGTATCGGCGGCGTCGGCATGAGCGGTATTGCCGAAGTGCTGCACAAGCTGGGTTACGAAGTATCCGGTTCGGACCGATCCCACTCGGTGATCACCGAATATCTCACTTCCCTGGGTATCCGGATTGCTTTCGGGCATGCGGCGAACAATGTTTCCGATGCCGATGTGGTGGTGGTCAGCAGCGCCATCGCCATGGATAACATCGAGCGTGTTGCCGCCCGGGAGCGGCGTATTCCGGTGGTGCCCCGGGCGGAGATGCTCGGTGAGCTGATGCGTTTTCGTCGTGGTATTGCGGTGGCCGGCACCCACGGCAAGACCACGACTACCAGCTTGGTTGCCAGCGTGCTCGGGGAAGCGGCCTACGATCCCACCTTTGTGATTGGTGGCAAACTTCTGGCTGCCGGAGCCCATGCCCGGCTTGGCGAAGGCGAATACCTGGTGGCTGAGGCTGACGAGTCGGACGGCTCGTTCCTGATGCTCTCACCGGTGCTGGCCATCATTACCAATATCGATGCCGATCATCTGGAAAATTATGGGGGTGATTTTGCCCGGGTCCAGAAGGCCTTCGCCGATTTCCTGCATCGCCTGCCGTTCTATGGCCTGGCGGTGGTCTGCATCGATGATCCCGAAGTGCGCAAGCTGATCACCCAGACCAGTCGCAATCTGCTCACCTATGGTTTTGACGAGCAGGCCGACGTACGGGCGACTTCGGTACGTCACCAGGGTGCTGCCATGTTGTTCGATTTGCATCTACCCGGTCAGGATACGCAGGCGGTATGTTTGAATCTACCCGGTCGCCATAACGTCCTCAATGCTCTGGCTGCCGCAGCTTGCGGCTGGCAGTTGGGGGTGGCACCGCAGACGATCAGCCATGCTCTGGCTGGATTCCAGGGGGTGGCCCGTCGCTTCCAGCAACGGGGTTCGCTGGCCCATCCTCGCGGCCAGGCCTTGCTGGTGGATGATTACGGTCACCATCCGCGAGAATTGGCTGCCGTGTTCGAAGCGGCCCGGGCCGGCTGGCCCGAGCGGCGGCTGGTGGTGGCGTTTCAGCCGCACCGCTATACCCGAACCCGAGACTTGATGGATGATTTTTCGGCGGTGCTGTCGCAGGTGGATGTGCTGTTGTTGACCGAAGTTTATGCGGCGGGTGAATCGCCTATTGCGGGTGCCGACGGCAGGGCTCTGGCCCGCTCAGTGCGGTCACGGGGCATGGTTGATCCGGTACTGGTGGCGTCAGCCCAGGAGTTGCCCGAGGCCTTGGCCAATCTGTTGGAAGACGGCGATTTTCTATTGATGCTGGGCGCTGGTGATATCGGGGCGGTGATTAATGGTATGGCGCAACAGGGCCGGGTAGAGGAGCACAAGACATGAAGACTATTACCGATGCAGAACAATTCGGGCGGGTTGCAGTGGTGATGGGCGGCAGCTCGGCCGAGCGTGAGGTTTCCCTTGATTCCGGCAGCAATGTCCTGGCCGCCTTGCGCGAGCGTGGTGTGGATGCCCATGGTATCGACGGTATTCCAGCCTTGGTGGATGCCTTGCGGGCCGGTCATTTCGCTCGGGTATTCAATATCCTGCATGGGCACCATGGGGGGGGTGAGGACGGGGTGCTGCAGGGGACCCTGGAGTCGCTGAATGTGCCCTATACCGGGTCCGCAGTGCTGGGCTCGGCGCTGTCTATGGATAAGGTTCGCAGTAAGCAGATCTGGCAGGCTCTAAATCTGCCGACTCCCCGCTTTATCGCCTTGCACAAAGGCGCGGATATTCATCAAGCGGTTGCCGCAGTGGGTCTGCCGGTGATCGTCAAACCAGCCTGTGAGGGCTCGAGCGTTGGCATTACCCGGGTGTTTTTCAAGCGCGATCTGGCCGCCGCCGTGGCGCTGGCCGAACACTATCCAGGAGATCTGCTGGTCGAGCAACTGATCGAAGGGGATGAATTCACGGTAGCCGTGCTGGGTCGTGAAGTGCTGCCATCCATACGTATCGTGCCCAACGGTTCGTATTACGACTATCACGCCAAATACATTGCCGAGGACACGACGTATTTGTGTCCCGGTCTGCAGGGTACGGCTGAGCAGCAACTGGGTGAATTGAGTCGGGTCGCCTTTGAGGCGGTGGGTTGCTCGGGCTGGGGCCGTATCGATGTAATGCGTGATCGCGAGGGTCACAATTGGCTGTTGGAGGCCAACACCGCACCGGGCATGACCAGCCATTCCCTGGTACCCAAGGCGGCGGAAGTGGCCGGCATTGATTTTGCCACCTTGTGCTGGCGGATTCTGGAGACGTCCTTCGATGGGGAATCCGGCCTATGAATCGAGCCCTACTGATTCGTTCCATCGGCTGGACCCTGGCGCTGCTGCTGCTGGCGCTACCGGTGCTGGCGATCTGGCGCGGCTGGTATACGGATTCGCGCTGGCAGGTTCGTTATCTGAGCATTGATGCCTCGTTCCAGCATGTTTCCGCACAGCAGATTCGGGTGCAGGTGCAGCCTTTACTCGGAGCGGGTTACTTTGCCATCGATCTGCAGCAAATTCGTGCCGCGGTGGCCCGCTTGCCATGGGTTGCCGAGGTCGATGTACGCAAGCATTGGCCGGCTTCGGTGATCCTCCGGGTTCGCGAATACCAGCCTTGGGCGCGATGGAACGATACTCGTCTGATCGGCCTACATGACAGGCTCTTCACGGTTCCCGATGTCTCGGCCAGTAGCGAATTACCGCGTCTCAGTGGTCCGCAGGATCGGCTTGCCGATGTCGAAGCATTTTACCGGCAGATGGGACCAGCCTGTGCTGCGGTAGGCCTGAAGATTGCCGCGTTGCATCTTGCCGGTCGCGGTAGTTGGACCCTGACCATGGCCGACGGCAGCGTCATCCGGGTGGGGGCGACTCGGCCCAAACAGCGTTTACGACGTTTTCTGGCGGTATGGCCGAAGCTGCTGGCACGGCATCCTGGCGGCCGTTTTATCAATGTGGATCTGCGTTACCCCAATGGTTTTGCGGTGCGTTGGCCCGATCCGCAGGGGATCTCGGAGCCATCCCCTGTGCCGGCCGCCGAATCAGGAGCTCACCGAGCATGAATCGCCGCAATGAAAAACAGCTGATCGTCGGTTTGGATATTGGCACCTCCAAGGTATTGGTGGTGGTCGGCGAAGTACAACCGGGTGAACCGATCGAGGTCATCGGCATCGGTTCCCACATTACCCGTGGGCTCAAGCGCGGTGCGGTGGTCGATATCGAATCAACCATGCACTCGATCCGCTCCGCTGTCGAGGAAGCCGAATTGATGGCCGGTTGCGAGATTCGAGCGGTGCACGCCTCGATTTCCGGAAGCCATCTGGAGACGCTCAATTCCCATGGCACCGCGGCCATTCGTGACCATGAGGTGAGTGCTACGGATATAGAAGCCGTACTGGATGCGGCCAGCGCCGTAGCCATCCCTGCTGATCGCAAGCTGCTTTACAAAGAACCTCAGGAATACCGGATCGATGGACAGGACGGTATCCGTCGTCCGGTGGGCATGAGTGGGGTACGTCTGGAAGCCAATGTACATCTGGTCACCGGTGCCGCCAGCGCAGTACAGAACCTGGCCAAATGTATCGAGCGCTGTGGGATCCAGGTCGATGCCTTGATTCCCGCAGCCATTGCCAGTGCCCGGGCAGTACTCACCGACGATGAACGCGAACTCGGTGTGTGTCTGGTTGATATCGGCGCGGGTACCACTGATATCGCCATCTTCGCGCAGGGAGCCATCCGCCATACCCGGGCGCTGCCGGTGGGGGGGGATCAGGTCACCAACGACATTGCCTTTGGCATCCATACACCCACCTCGAACGCCGAGGAAATCAAGATCAAGTACGCCTGCGCCCTACCGCAGATGGCCAGTACGGAGGAGACGGTACAGGTGCCAAGCGTAGGTGATCGACCACCGCGACGCCTGGCACGACAGGCCCTGGCGCAGTGCGTACACGATCGTTACGAAGAGATTTTCGAAATGGTGCAGGACGAGTTGCGACGTTCTGCGCTGGATAACCTGATCAGCGCCGGGGTGGTGCTGACCGGTGGTTCGGTACCCATGGAAGGGGCTCTGGAACTGGCTGAGGAGGTCTTTCACAAAATGGTGAGGATCGGCCGGCCCCAGCTCCAGGGTGGCAAGGCGGAAGCAGTGTGCGGAGTGACGCATTCTGTTGCCGTAGGGCTGGTGCTGCACGGTATGCGTAGTGAAGCGACGGTATCGGGCAGCGGAGTAGACCGGGCGATTGATCGCTTACGAGCTTGGCTGAACAAGAATTTCTGATGATGCACGAGGCGTCGTCATCGACAGTGATGTCGAATTCCCGCATTAGGGCAAGGAGCCCGTTGGCGGTTTATGCAATGCAGTTGTAACTGGAGGACGGGACATGTTTGAAATGGTTGAAAAACTTGAGCCGAACGCGGTGATCAAGGTCATCGGTATCGGTGGGGGCGGTGGCAACGCCGTAGGCCATATGCTGGGCGCGGAGATTGATGGAGTTGAATTCATCTGCGCCAATACCGATGCCCAGGCATTGAAAAACAGTGGCGCACCCATGACCGTGCAACTGGGAGCGAATGTCACCAAAGGCCTGGGTGCGGGGGCCAATCCTGAAGTGGGTCGACAGGCCGCACTCGAAGATCGGGAGATGATCGAGGAAATGCTCGACGGGGCGGATATGGTTTTCATCACCGCCGGGATGGGGGGGGGGACGGGAACCGGAGCGGCGCCAGTCGTTGCCCAGTTGGCCAAGGAAAAAGGCATACTTACCGTTGCCGTGGTGACCAAACCCTTTCCCTTCGAAGGTCGGCGGCGTATGCAGTTGGCTCTGAAGGGGGTTGAGGATCTGGCCCAATTTGTAGATTCGCTGATTACCGTTCCAAACGAGAAGCTGCTTACCGTACTGGGCCGTGACATCACCGTCATTACCGCTTTCAAGGCGGCCAATGATGTGCTGCTCGGTGCGGTGCAGGGTATTGCCGATCTGATCACCCGGCCCGGCCTGATCAATGTCGATTTTGCCGATGTGCGTACCGTCATGAGTGAAATGGGCATGGCCATGATGGGCAGCGGTATCGCCCATGGTGATGACCGCGCCCAGGCGGCGGCCGAGGCGGCGATCAGCAACCCCTTGCTGGAGGACGTTAATCTGGCAGGTGCCTGCGGCATTTTGGTCAACATTACTGCCGGTCCGAACCTCAGTATGCGTGAGTTCGACGAGATCGGGCGGGTGGTGCACGAGATCGCCAGCGAGGACGCCACCGTAGTCATCGGTACGGCCATGGATTCAGAAATGCAGGAAGAAGTCCGGGTCACCGTGGTCGCGACCGGTCTCAATCGGGGTACGGTACGGCAGCCATCAGTAGTGACCGTGCCGCGCGAAGAGAATATCGTTGTAGCGTCACGCTCACGTGCTGAACGGCTGCGTACTGGTACCGACCCCAGCTTGATTATCCCATCGCAACAGCGGGTGGTGCCGGCCGTGCCCCGGACCCGGGCGGTCGAATCAGCCAAGGGGGTACCTGCTCCATTACCGAAAGAGAAGGCCGCGGCCGTGGATTACATCGATATCCCGACCTTTTTGCGAAAGCAGGCTGATTAGCCATTGCCGGAGTTGGGAAAACGACCGTGCAGTAAGCAAACTGCAGGCCGGACATTTGTAGATTCATGGTGACTAGTGGATCTATTTAAGGATTGCCAGGGCAGGTCCAGTTACTGTCCTGTGGGGGCCATCGATGTGGCCTCGATCCTACAGATTGCCAACTCGGCCGTGGTCCTGCCACCTCCCACCGTCCTGTCCTCGGAGGTGGCAGGGACACGCTACTGATCGCGTAGAGGGGGGGCCGTCGGTTTTGGATAACGTAAACTTTATGATACAGTCCGCCTGATCTAGTCCCCAGCTGCCATGAAGCGATACAACAATGATTAAGCAGCGCACCTTGAAAAATGTCATCCGCGCCACCGGCGTGGGCCTGCATACCGGTGAAAAGGTATATATGACGCTGCGCCCAGCAGCCCCGGATACAGGGATCGTGTTTCGACGAACCGATCTGAGCCCCCCAGTCGAGATTCCGTCACGTTCTGAGTTTGTGGGTGATACCCGGCTTTCCAGCACTCTGGTTCGTGACGGGGTACGGGTTGGGACGGTTGAACACCTGCTCTCTTCGATGGCTGGCTTGGGTATCGACAATGCCTACATTGATCTGTCTGCACCTGAGGTCCCGATCATGGACGGCAGTGCCGGGCCCTTCGTGTTTCTATTGCAGTCGGCAGGGATTGAGGAACAGAACGCAGCCAAGCGTTTTATCCGCATTCTCAAGCCGGTCGAAGTGCATGATGGCGACAAGATTGCCCGGTTCGAGCCGTTTGACGGATTCAAGGTTGGATTTTCCATTGAATTCAAACATCCCATTTTCAGCCCTCGGACCTCGCACGCCGAAATTGATTTTTCCACTACGTCCTTTGTCAAGGAAGTGAGTCGGGCGCGGACCTTCGGATTCATGCGTGATGTCGAGATGTTGCGCGAAAAGAACCTGGGTAAGGGTGGCTCGATGGATAACGTCATCGTATTGGATGATTATCGGGTACTCAATGAAGATGGACTGCGTTACGAGGATGAGTTCGTCAAGCACAAGATTCTTGATGCTATCGGTGATCTGTATTTACTCGGACATAGCTTGATCGGTGCTTTTTACGGGCACAAATCCGGGCACGAACTCAACAATCGCTTGTTACGAACTTTCATGGCCGATGCAACGGCTTGGGAAGAAGTAACTTTTGTGGATCCGGAACAGGCACCGATTTCCTACGTGCATCCGGCCCAAGCGACCTGATGGATGTAAAAATTTGTGACGGCGGTCCAGGCTGGGCCGTCGAACAGGGGTTAGTCTTCAGTTTCATCATCGGAATTGGCCAGGGCGGCCAAGGCGAGTAGCTGGGAGCGCATGTCTGGATCGCTGCTGACAGCGGCGGCCTTCCGTAGGTACATAGCCGCTGTTTTTGAAAGTGGTTTGCGGAGGATCGGTGCAGGCGCTGGTACGGGCAAGGGGGCTACTTTCACGAGCAGGGATCGCGCTGTAATGCCGAGGGTGTGGGCGGTTTCCAGGATGCGTCGCTGTTGCATGCGTAGACGCGAGGCCCAGGCGGAAGTTGAGGCCACAAATACAATGCGTGGCCCATGGATAGAGGCCAGACGGACCTGTTCACTAAGTTGACGAGGTAGGGGTTCACGGAGACGCCGGTCAAGGGTCTCCAGTTCACGAGCCTGACTGAATAACTTGGATAGCCCTGCACAGGCAGTGATAGCGACAGGGGTATTGGGTTTGGATGGATGGTGCATAGACGACTAAAACAACGGCGGCAGAATCAAATAACGGCATGAATATCATACTGGTCTCGAACTCACACAAAACCCCCATTACGGTCGATTTACGCAATGTTAGGAATCGTGCCCTGGTTGTAGCCGGCCTAGCCGTCGCCGTACTGGGCCTGATGGCACTTGGTGTGGCCATGACCTGGCTGATCTACAGCCCCAAGGATCGTATGCACAATGAGGTGCAGTCGCTACGTTGGCAAATCACCCAACAACATCATGCCGTAAGCAATATCCGTCAGCAGGCGCAGCGTGATGTGAATGCTCTGGCGATCAAGCTGGGCTTGCTCGAGGCCCAATCCTATCGGCTTGATGCACTCGGCGAACGCTTAGCCCGTGCCGGTAAGCTGGGGGGGACCGAATTTGACTTTAACCGCAGTCCGGGCATGGGAGGGCCGGTACCCACACAACAGGAAGCTTTTTTATTGCCACCGGATCTCAGCAAAAGTATTTCCAAGCTTGACAAGAAATTTCAGGGTCAGAAGATTCGGCTGCATGTTCTGGAAAATCTGATGCTTAACCGCAAACTGGATGTCGCGGCGAGGCCTACCGGGATGCCGGTGAAAACGGGCTACATCGATTCTTATTTTGGCGATCGCCCCGACCCCTTTGGCGGTGGGGTCGAATTTCATCCCGGTCTGGATATCGCGGCACGCTTGGGTACCCCAATAGACAGCGTGGCGGCTGGAATCGTTATCTATGCAGGTAAACGGGGGGGGTACGGTAATGCGGTGGCCATCGATCATGGCAATGGCTATTCGACCCTGTATGGACATGCCGAGAAGCTACTGGTGCATGTAGGCGAGCGGGTGCGGGCGGGTCAGGAAATCGCCTTGCTGGGGTCGACCGGTCGCTCGACCGGTCCTCATGTGCATTTTGAAGTCCGTTATCACGGTCGGCCGGTGAATCCACTTTCCTTTGTACGGCACCGGCGCTGAGCGCCGGGATTGCCAGACTGCATGGAAGGAAAATCGAATACATGCGGCCATACGGGAGCAGCTGGCCTGACGTAGTAACATATACGGTTTAGTGCGGTGCAGTCTGTACCGCTTTCGTCCATATTCGAGCCCGATTCCCAATGTTGAACCGAGTCCTGACGAGTGTTTTCGGCAGCCGCAACGAACGTGTGTTGCGGCAAATGCAGCGTAAAGTAGAGAAGATCAATGAATTCGAGCCGGCTTTGCGGAGTCTCGACGACGCTGCGCTGAAGGCCAAGACCAGCGAGTTTCGTGAGCGCCTGAAAAAAGGTGAAAAGCTCAATCAGCTGCTTGCCGAGGCCTTTGCTACAGTTCGTGAGGCTTCCCAGCGCGTATTGGGTTTACGCCCCTATGATGTGCAGATGCTCGGCGGCATAGTTCTGCACATGGGTAAGATTGCCGAGATGCGCACCGGTGAAGGTAAAACCCTGGTGGCGACCTTGCCCAGCTATCTGAATGCCCTGGCAGGTAAAGGTGTACACGTGGTCACGGTCAATGACTATCTGGCCAAACGTGATGCCGCCTGGATGGGGCAGATTTTTACCTTCCTTGGGCTCAGCGTCGGGGTGGTATATCCAGGCATGGAGCAGGATGAAAAACATGCTGCTTATGCGGCGGACGTGACCTACGGCACTAATAATGAACTCGGCTTTGACTATCTACGCGATAACATGGCTTCTGCGGCGGAGGAGCGGGTGCAACGAGGCCTGCATTTTGCAATCGTCGATGAAGTCGATTCGATCCTGATCGATGAAGCCCGCACTCCTCTGATCATCTCCGGTCCATCTGAAGATTCCACGGATCTTTATGTTCGAGTCAACCGGCTGGTACCGCATTTCAAGCGCCAGGAAACGGAAGAAGGTCCCGGAGATTTTTGGGTCGATGAGAAGCAAAAGCAGGTTCATCTTTCTGAAGATGGTATGGAACTGGCCGAACAGTTATTTCGGAAAGAAGGAGTTATCGAGGCCGAGTCCAACCTGTTCGATCCGACCAACCTCGCGGTTATTCACCATCTGAACGCAGCCTTGCGTGCTCATGCCATCTATCAACACGATGTCGATTACATCGTCCGTGATGGAGAAGTGGTCATCGTCGATGAGTTCACCGGGCGCACCCTGCCCGGGAGGCGCTGGTCCGAGGGCTTGCATCAGGCGGTCGAAGCCAAGGAAGGGGTGCCGATCCAACGCGAAAATCAGACGCTGGCGACCATCACCTTCCAGAATCTGTTTCGGATGTACCAGACCTTATCGGGTATGACCGGCACCGCCGATACCGAAGCATTTGAGTTTCAGTCAATCTATAATCTTGAAGTGGTGGTGATTCCCACCCATCGACCGATGGTCCGCAAGGATCATCCCGATCTGATCTTCCTCACAGAACAAGCCAAGTACAAATCGGTGGTCAAGGACATCAAGGATTGCTACGACCGTGGTCAGCCGGTATTGGTTGGTACGACGTCCATTGAGGTCTCCGAGCAGTTGGCGGCAGAACTGGTCAAGCACAAGATTCCCCACGAGGTGCTGAATGCTAAGCAGCACGAACGTGAAGCACAGATTATTGCCCAAGCTGGCCGCCCCAAGGCGGTGACCATTGCTACCAACATGGCCGGTCGCGGTACCGATATTGTGCTCGGCGGCAGTCTCGATGCCGAGCTGGCGGCTCTCCCGGAAGATACTGTGGAAGCCGGTCGCCAAAAGGTGCGTGAGATGTGGCAAGTGCTTCATGATGAAGCCATCACCCTCGGCGGCTTACACATCATCGGTACCGAGCGGCACGAATCACGCCGGGTAGACAACCAGTTGCGAGGTCGTTCCGGTCGTCAGGGTGATCCGGGTTCTTCTCGTTTCTACATCGCCCTGGAAGACAACCTGATGCGTATTTTTGGCGGCGATGCAGTAGCCCGCTGGATGCGTGCCTTCGGCATGAAGGAGGATGACGCGATCGAGGAGCGCATGGTCTCCAAGCAGATCGAGAAGGCCCAGCGTAAGGTTGAACAGCATAACTTCGATATCCGCAAGAATCTGCTGGAGTTTGACGATACGGCTAATGACCAGCGCAAAGTGGTTTACGAGCAGCGCAACGAGTTGCTGGAATCCAGTGATGTGCACGAAATGATTGTGGATATACGCGAGGATGTTCTGCAGGCACTGGTGTACCGGCATGTTCCACCCAACAGTGTGGACGAACAATGGGACCTGCCCGGACTGGATACCGAGCTGGAAAGTGAATTCAGCATCAAGCTCGATTTACAACACTGGGTCGATACCCAGGAGGAAGTTCATTCCGAGTCGATCCTGAAAAAAGTACAGGTTGCGGCCAAGGAAACGACTGTAGCCAAAGAGCAGGTACTCGGCAGTGAAGCCATGCGGCAGTTCGAAAAACAGGTCATGCTATCGATACTGGACAATGCATGGAAAGAACATCTGGCCGCTATGGACTATCTACGGCAGGGTATTTTTCTGCGCGGCTATGCTCAGCAGCAGCCTAAACAGGAGTACAAGCGTGAATCATTGATCCTGTTTTCGCAGATGCTCGATCGGATCAAGTTTGAGGTCACCCAGATTCTGGCCCGGGTGCGCATTCAGAGTGAGGAGGAGGTTGCGGCGATGGAAGCTGATCGGCGGCGTCAGGCTGAGCGTTCGGCGCTGGAGTTCATGCATCCGGAGACCAGTGGTTATGCCAACATCGCCGAAGCCGGCGAGGCTGCCGAAGCCGGGGAGGTGGCGATTGCACCCCCTGCAACGGTGGTGAGGGAAGGACCGAAAATTGGCCGGAACGAACCATGTCCATGTGGATCAGGCAAGAAATACAAGCATTGCCACGGTCGTCTGAGTTGAATACGTACTCAAGGGTAGTCCTATAAACCTACGGCCCGGCCCGATCGCGGCGTTACGTCCTCACTCACTCATCCCCCATCCGTCTGATGTCTCGGAGATTCGCTCCGGGGCAGTGTGTAATCGAACCGCTTGCTACGGTTTTTCAAGCTGCCCTCAAGAATAACCTACACCCGCTTTGAGTGAGAGCCTGGCCCACCTAATTTCAGTCTTCGTCTTCGGGGCGTCGTCGCCGGTTGGATTCGGCGGGCACACTGAATACTTCCGGCTCCGGGCGATCCAGCCGCAGTGCGGTCAACTTGCCACCCCAAACACAGCCGGTATCGATGGCGTAGATGTTCAAACCACGAAACAGTCCCAGGCCCGACCAATGGCCGCAAATGATACGGGTCTGCCGGCGGACCATGCCCGGGACCTCGAACCAGGGATAGCGGCCAGCCGGTTGGGTGCCAGGTCGCCCTTTGCTATCAAAATCGATACGGCCGCGCACGTCACAGTAACGCATCCGAGTAAACACGTTGATGCTGGCACGGATGCGGTCCAGACCACGCAGCCGTGGGTGCCAGGCAGGCGGTACATTTCCAAACAGGTATTTCATCAGACGCTGATACCTGGGGCCTAGCAGCTCGCGTTCGACTTCACTTGCCGAGCGTTGGGCTTGCCTGAGCCCCCACTGTGGGGCCAGGCCGGCATGCACCAAGGTGTAGCCGCTGGCGGGATCGTGATGCAACAGTTTCTGTCTGCGTAGCCAGTCGAGCAGAAGTTTGTGATCCTCGGCGAATAGCACCTTACGCAAATCAGGATTGACCCGGGCCTGGGCCTGCTCCGGCCTTTCAGCGACGGCCAGCAGGCTCAAATCATGGTTGCCAAGAGTAATCACGCAGTTTTCACGTAAGTTGTGAATCAGACGCAGAGTCTGCAATGACTCACCGCCGCGATTGACCAGATCACCGCAAAACCACAAGCGGTCGGCAGCAGGATCGAAGTTTATGGAGTCCAGCAGACGCGAAAGTTCCGGATAGCAGCCCTGCACATCGCCGATGGCATAAGTAGCCATCAGTGCAACACGCGGGGTATGGAGAGGACCAAAGCAGCGTTATCCGTCATCAGGCGGGTTTCGGCATTGACCGGAATGGCACAGCTTGTCGGCATGGTTCTGGTGTCAGAGCTGGATTCAAGCGTGGCCTGACAGGAGAATTCCAAGTACCTGGCTGGGTCACCCCATGACTGGGTAACGAGGGGCCGCCGCTCACGAACCTCCCCGGTGTAACGGTCTGTGCCAATACGGATCCCATAGCCGGTACGCCGTGGTGCGGCCAGATACTCCGAGCTCTGGGAGCCGTTGGAGAAGACCCACATGCGACGGCTGGGCATTGCTACGCTTGTATCGACAAGATATCGGGATACATGCGGAACACTGAGTGCATCAATCGTGGAGATAACCATGAGTGGATTGTGGGCCAGGGTCGGCATCCACGGCAAGCACCCGTATATCGTCATGGCAACGGGGCCTGCAGTTCGGCAAGCCGTGGAGTTCAGCAGATTCGTACCCGTGTGCCGGAAAGATAGGGAATCAGTCTGCAGGTGTGGCATAAGTGGGCAGGGGTAGTGCATCAAGGCAGTTGGGCCAGACGAATGAAATCGGCCGGAGACAGGGTTTCGGCCCGGGCTTCGGGGCGCAGCCCGATGGCTCGAATGGCGTCGGCATCAAGCAGACCGCGCAGCGCATTGGTCAGGGTTTTGCGGCGTTGTGAGAATCCGGCCCGGACAATCTTCTCCAGTCTTGCAATATCGACTCCGTCCAGCCCGTCGGCACGTTGTGGGATTAAGCGGACCATCGCCGATTCCACTTTCGGTGGTGGCCGAAAAGCCTCTGCCGGAACCGTAAACAACGGTTCGACCCGACAAGCCAGCTGCAGCATCACACTGAGGCGTCCGTATTCCTTGCCCCCTGGGGAGGCTGCCATGCGCTCGACGACTTCGCGCTGCAGCATGAAGTGCATGTCCTGAATGCGGGCGGCGTATTGCAAACAGTGGAACAGAATCGGGCTGGAGATGTAATAGGGAAGATTGCCGACAACTCGCAGTGGGCGTCCGTCTGCCAGGGCGCTCAGGTCGGTTTTCAATACATCGCCATGAATGATCTTTAGGGAACCGTGATCGTGAGCTCGGCTACGCAGTGGTTCAATCAGATCCAAATCCAATTCAATAACTGTGAGTGCTGCGCAGCGCTGCAGCAGTGGTAGGGTGAGTACGCCCTCACCGGGACCAATTTCCAGCAGGGCTTCACCGGGTTGGGGGTTGATGACCTCAATGATACGGCGAACAATATCTGTGTGGTGTAGAAAGTGCTGGCCGTAACGTTTTTTGGGGCGCTGTTGAGAGCGCCAATCGCTCATGACTCGGGCCTAAGACGCCGGGTCACCATGGTCGTCGCAGTATGACAAGCGGCCATCAGACTACTGGGATCGGCACAACCCCGACCGGCCAGATCCAGCGCCGTACCATGGTCGACCGAGGTACGGACATAAGGTAGGCCGAGAGTAATATTGACTGCTGAAGCAAAGGCTTCGGCCTTGAGTACCGGTAGAGCCTGGTCGTGGTACATGGCCAGCACCGCATCGTAGTGTTTACGCATGGCCGGTAATAAGGCCGTGTCGGCCGGTAACGGTCCGAGCAGATGCAGGCCCTGACCACGTAACGTATCGAGAACCGGTGCAATGATTTCGATTTCCTGTTTGCCCAGATAGCCATCTTCTCCGGCATGGGGATTCAGTCCGAGGACCGCAATGCGGGGTTCGGCAAGACCAAAATCACGCTGCAGTGAGGCATTCAGAATTAACAACTTCTCACGCAGCCGCTGGGTAGTGATCGCCGCCGCAACATTGGCAAGAGGTAAGTGGGTGGTGGTCAGAGCGACCCGCAGCTGGGGCGCGGTAAGCAGCATCAATACCGGGACGGCGGCTCGTGAGGCGAGAAACTCGGTATGCCCGCTGAAGGCTACCCCGGCGGCGTTGATGCTGGCCTTCTGCAAGGGCCCGGTGACCAGAGCATCGGCGCGCCCACTGAGACACAAGCGGCTGGCCTGCTCCAGGCAGTTCAGTACATAGGAGGCATTCTCTGCAGCAGGGTGGCCGGGGACTTCCAGTTGGCACAAGGGTTCGGCGAGTACTTGCAGATGGCCAGGCCTGGAGGACTGCTTCCAGGCCATATTGAAGGGCTCAATCTGCAGATCGAGTCCAAGTTGCGCGGCGGTTCTCGAAAGTAGCCCGGGATCGGCAATCGCCACGATATCGGCCGCATGCTCCTGCATGGCCAGACGGCAAGCCAGTTCCGGACCCACACCAGCCGGCTCGCCAGGCGTTAGAAGCAGCCTTGGCATCCGGACGATGGACACTTCAGGAGGCCTTTGCGGGAGCCTTGAGTGATGAGTCAAGGATGCGGATATAGGCCTGGGTTCGCAGATCACGCAGGAAGTTCCGATAGGATTCCTCAGCTTTGCGGGTGGCAATGGCGCGGTGAGCCTGCTCACGCCGGACCTTTGCGGTGATGTTGGCCTGACGGCTACCTAAGCGTTGTACGATCAGCCAGCCATTGGGAACTCGCAAGGGTGGCGAAATCTTGCCATCCTTGAGCTGGGGTAATTCCTTGGCGATCACTGAGCCCCATTTCTTGGCAGTGAACCAACCCATGTCACCGCCCAGGTTGGCGGTCGTCTCGTCATTGGAGTCGGCCTTTGCAGCCTTAGCAAAGGGTATCTTGCCCGTAATAATTTTTAGGCGCAGCTCGGTAAGCTTGGCTTTGGCTTGAGTACTGTTGAGCAGCAGGGTAGTGCGGATGAGAATATTTCGGGCGTGATACTCGGTGACGATGGTTTTGGGAGTGGGGCGTTTACTTTCAATTTTGAGAATGTAGAACCCTTCCGGCGAGCGCAACGGAGGCGTGATCTGTCCAGGCTTCATTTTCAGCACGATACCTGCCAGGGCGGTTGGTAGCTCGTCTATTCGCCGCCAGTTGACGCTGCCACCTTCCAGTGCATTCTGAGCCTGGGAATACTGCACGGCGGCGGCATTGAAATCCATGCCCCCGGCCAGGGCCTGTTCCACTTTCTCAGCCTGCCTCTTGGCAGCGCTGACCTGGCTGGGATTGGCCCCTTCCGGAATGGTAATCAGGATTTGCCCAAGCTTGACCTCACCGGCTTTGGATAACGGGCTGGCAAGCAGATTGTTGACCTCGGTCTGGCTAACTTGAACCGAACCCTTTAAAACGCTGTCACGCAACTTCTGAACCAGGATCTGGTTGCTTACTTCATGTTGGAAGGCGGTAAAACTACCACCCTGCCGGGCAATAGCTTGCCGCAGTTGATCCAGGGCCATGTGGTTTCGCGTCGCAACATTACGTAGCGCTACATTCAGCTCCTGATCGGAAACGCGGATGCCGTTTTCATGTGCGCGTTGCACCTGAAGTTTCATCAGGATCAAACGTTCGAGAACCTGTCGCTCCAAGATGGGCTTGGATGGGAGCTGTTGGGGATGGTCGACATACTGGTGCAGAACTTGAGCCAGAGTTTGGTCGAGTTTGCTTTGTAGAATCACTCCATTATTGACAACAGCAGCAATACGATCCAGGGGCTGAATGGGTTGCAATAACTGAGCATGACTGACATATGGCAGACACAAGGAGAGCGCCAGTACAAAAAGGGCGGTAATTCGCTTCATGGAGATCCTGCGGCGAGTCGGAATATGGCGGCTATCAAGGATAGCCAAGAATAGCACGCTCCAAGAACGTGCCGCTTTTTTGGCCGATTGAGCCGATACCCTTAAACTCGACTTCGAACATAATGGCATTGGTCGTATGGCCCTGAAAATCACGCACATAGTGGCGCATAACCGCACGAATCGCCATGCAACAGTTGTCCCACTGCAGTCCGGCGAAGGCTTCCAGCGTTTTCTGATCGCGGACAGAATAATTCCAGCGACCTACCAGCCCCCACCCCGGACGTACCGGCCAGTAGGTTGAAATATCGTATTGATCAAGTAAGCGGTGACGATAGCGGTAGGCCATGTTGAGCACTCCGTCGCTGCCGATACGCGCTTGCAAGTTGACACTGGAAACCGTAGTGCGATGGGTCAAGGGATCGTATTGCTGGGCGAGTGTGAGACGCCAGCCGGGTGATAAGGTCAGATTGAGAATTCCTACATAATTCGATCCGGCCTGATCAACGATGGTCCGTCTCGGTAGCTGCACCCGCTGGGCGGTGAAATAACGGATCTGACCGATACTGGCCGATAGGCGGGCCACCCCACTTGTATCAATCAGCCGGCTGGTCAGAGTAAGAGTCAGGTTGTTGGCATTGATCTGCCGGTCGGCCCCAGTGTACTGATTGCTGCTGAACAGGGTCCAGTAGTCGAAGGTCAGCGGTTGGGTGTCGAAAATGGGTAGATTGTTCTGATTGCGATAAGGTACATACAAATAATAGGCCCTGGGTTCCAGGGTCTGCGTATACGACTGGCCGAACAGTTTTATTTGGCGATCAAATACCAGCCCGGAATCAAGCTGTACAATGGGCAAGGCCCGGTCGGGATGGGCATCACTGGAACGGTCGAGCCAATAGCGGGTAAAACGGTAGCCGATCTGGGGCCGCAGAAACCAGGCAGCACCCTGCATGGGCATGGCAAAATAAGGATACAGATCGACCCGCCGGCCGTTCAGCGCATGGCTCTTGCGAAAGGCTACGGCCTCGCTATTAAGCCCAATCTGCATAGTCTGCCCGATAGGCAGGGCGGCTGAAAAAGTAGCACGTGGCAGACGGGTATACGGTTTGCTGTTTGGTGACAAGGTCGGGTCGGTAAGTTGGTAGGTGTCGGCACCGACGGTGGCATTCCACCATCGGCCTGAACCACGCAGATAGGCATTGGAGCCGATCAGGCTGATTGCCGAGAAATTGAGGCTATTACCGAAATCCTCAAAATACCGGGGATCACTGACCCGGCTGAGATGGCTGTCAAAACTCCAGTTTGAGCCCAGTGCGGTGTGGTCAGCGAAGCGCAGATACCAGCGCTGGCGCTTACTCAGCCGGTCGGTAGGCATGACATCGAAGTTGAACTGGCCTTTGCTGGAATCCAACAGGTAGCGGAACTCCGTACCGAGCAGCAGACCGCGTCGACTGTAGATCGAGGGAGTGAGCGTGGCGTCATAGTTAGGGGCGAGATTCAGGTAATAGGGCACACTGATATAACTGCCGCTTTGACTGGAGCCACCAAAACTGGGAGAGAGAAAACCACTCAGGCGTTGGCCATAGATTGGGAAGCGCATCCATGGAAACCACAAAAAAGGCACATTATGTACACGCATGGTGACGTTGCGAGCCGTACCAATACCGGTGTCCTGGTTGATGTGAATGGTACCCGCCTCAATGTCCCACATCCGGTTTTGGGGTGCACAAGTGCTGAACGTGGCAGTGGTGTAGCGACTGTGCTTGGAATCAAGGATGTTGACTCGCGTTGCGGTGCCGTTGCCACGAGCTTGCAATAGCTGGTAACGCACGGTATGCGCCACCGCGTGTTCCGGCTTATTGGTACCGTCTATGCTGTGAGCCTGCAGTAGCAGCCCCTGATCCTGATAGCGCACCTTGCCGGTTGCCTGATAAGCGGTGCTGGCCTGGGTATAGTCGATGCGTTGAGCACGCAGTAATTGATCGGCACGCTGCAGTCGCACATCACCAAGCAGGGTATAGGTCTTGCGGTTGGCACTGAAAATCTGCCGGGCATAGGCATTGGTCGCCGACTGTTGGCGCTGGTTACGGTTCTTGGAAAGTCCGGGTACGTAAAACTTGAGCAGGGCATTGGGCCGGCACAGACTGTAGTCGAAACGCGGTTGCTGGCACGATATCGCACCCAGCGGACAAACTTTAGCCGGGTGGATTGTGGCTGCGCCAGCGGATCCGTAGACCAGCGCCATGGCCAGGTACAGCAGCCATTGAGTTGGGGTAAGCGAATGCAGACGCGACACGAAGGATTCCCAAGGCAAACGGCGCTAAGCTACCAGAAAGCCGTAACCGCGCCTACGCAATGCTACCTCAGGCTCTCGGCAATGGTGCGTGAGACTCAACCCTAAGTGGGGTGGGGGGTGGGTCAGCGCCCATTGAGGTTCCTTTTATCAAATTGCTGCGTTAACGAAAATTCACCTTTCAGGTGTTGTGGGGTCGAAATATTCACCCTCTTAAAGTAGGTGCCACCGCAGAGAGGTGCCACGCTTCTCGACGGCCACAAGCTGGATCCTGGGTCTATGCCCGGGATGACGACTCTTTCCATCTACTGACACGGTTTCGCGCTGTCAACAGAGATGCCGAGCTGGGGCTCGGCGTTCCCGCTGAGGCTCCGGTGCAGAGCGTCGGTATAACGTAGGCTACGGGGTCTGGTCGTTGCGGAAGGGTGGCCGCTTAATCCTGTGCCTAGGGGGTTACGTGCCCTTGTTTTGCTCTCCCCGGCGCGCCATGCCGGCTTTCACCGGGCAGGTGCGAATACCAAAGATGGCATAGAGCGGACACCAACCGATCAGCGCACTTGCAAACGGGATGATACCGAGCCAGCCCCATGCAGTCCTGGGACCCCAGAACACCAGGCTGATGATGACTAGCCCGACGACGATGCGCAGTACGCGATCGATATTACCTACATTTTTCATAGTTGTGTCCTTCCGTTTTATGAGCGGGCCGAAACCCGCACGGTATGGTTGTTCAGAAGGATAGGAAACCACATTCCAAGCCCGTATTCCGTGACTTTGTCACGCGGACTCGTGGTTTGTCAGTCGGGCGAGTGCTTTAGTATCCAGCAGACGGATGTGCCCACGCCTGGTGTGTACCCAGCCGCGCCGGGCGAAGGTGCGTAACTGGCGGCTGATTACTTCGCGTGCCGTACCCAATTCTACGGCCAGGGTCTGGTGGGTGACGGCGACGACTGTCTCACCCGCGGCCTTTTCCAATAGGCGTCGTGCCAGACGTGCATCAATGTGTTCGAAGGAGATCTCGCGTACCAGTACGATAAGGTCGGTGATGCGGTGTCCGTAGGCCTCGAACACGAACTCGCGAAACTCCGGCGTACCGGCGAGAGCGTCTCGAAACGTACAGGCTGGAATCAACACAGCGCTTACCTCCGATTCGGTCACTGCTTGCGCCGGGTAGCGTTCCCCGGCGAGCAGGCACGAAGTGGTCAGTACGCAGGATTCTCCGGCCCGGATCCGGTAGAGGACGATCTCATGGCCGTCATCAAAGGTCTTTTGGACTCGTACGGTGCCTGCCAGTATCAACAAATAGTCGCAGCACTCTGCGCCATCGTGAAATATCACTGTGCCCGCCGGGAGTGTGGTTACCCGGGTGCTTTGCAGGGTTTGCCGCCACACGACTCCGGAGAACTCACGTAATGCCGGGAAGTGTTCGAGCCAGTCGGGTGCAGGGGGATTCGTGTATGGGCTCTCCGGTAAACGGGGTGACGGGGGCATACGTAGTCTCCGATGCCCTGCCTGTGGCTGGGTGGGTGTAGGACCGCGATTCCAGAGTGATGATAGCCGAGGGTGCTCGACCGAGCCATCCGCAGCCACTCATATTTCGGACAGATCTTTGCAGATGGTTCGGCACCGACCAGGTTGCGTTACCGCATCAATTTAGCGGCATTGGACTTTCAATCGTGTGCAGAAGGTCGGGCTACGGGTCGGTAGTCGGACCGTCAGGGTTTGCCACGCCGCTGATGTTGCCACAGCACTTCGCCCTGGCCATGCTGCCGGGCCAGGATCCGGGCCAGGACAAAGAGTAGATCCGAAAGCCGGTTGAGATAACGCAGAGTCTGGGTACGAACCGGTTCCACCCGGTGCAGTGCCACCAGTTCGCGTTCGGCCCGACGACACACAGTCCGAGCGAGATGGCAGGTTGCCGCCGCCATGCCTCCACCGGGAAGAATAAATTCCTTGAGGGGCGGCAAGCTTGCGTTATGGCGATCGATGCTTGCCTCAAGCCAGGCAATATCGGGGTCTTCAATCAGGGCCATGCCGGGAATGCACAGCTCGCCACCCAGATCGAACAGGGTATGCTGGATGCGCTGTAGTTCCGAAGCAAGTTCCTGCGGTAAACCGGTATCGGCGAGGATCATGCCTAGTACACTGTTGAGTTCATCCACGCTGCCGTAGGCCGTCACTCGCAAACTGTCTTTGCCAACGCGGCTGCCATCACCTAGCCCAGTACTGCCATCATCGCCGGTGCGAGTATAGATTTTTGAAAGCCGGTTACCCATGGTGCTGCTACGTGGAAGGGACTGGTCAATGGTAACCTCGTAGCGCTTTGACCGCTGCGTTGAACTGCCCAGTATTAATTTCCCATGCCCCATGACCTTCATGAATGGCGCCGTCGCCGCCGGCGGATTCGGCGTCTACTCAAGCCTTTGCCACGGCGCGCCAACCTGCGGCGCTATCCACTGATTCGCCGTTTTGCTGATATGGCAGCACGGGCTCCGTGGCTGTGGTCGTTTCAATATGGCCCGGTAGTACGGGCTCTGTATCTGGGGGCCATCCTGGCTTTTATGCCGACCTATGGCGTACAGGTGTTCATTGCTTTTTTCGTTGCCCTGTTCTTGCGTGCCAACCTGACCCTGATTATTGCTCTGCAGTTTATTACCAACCCGCTGACCTTGGCCCCCGCGTATTACCTGACTGATTGGGTTGGTATGGCCGCGCTCCAGTTATTCGGTATTACCGGGGGTCATGGCTTTCTGCTGACCCATACCCGAGCCCTATTCGTGGGCGGTGTGGTGGTGGGTCTGCTGGTGGGCGGCCTGCTGCACATCATCTGGATCGGGCTGGCCTTGGAGGCAAGATGGTTTCGGGCGCGGTTGGCCCGTAAGCGTGCCGTGTCTTCTCAACACGACTCCCCTTGTGTCGATGAGGAAAGTCCACACTGAGTTAGCCACTGATCAGCTGGATGGGGTCCGTCACAGCCACGTAAAGTGGCTCAGTGGGAGGCTGCGGCCAGCTTGGGAAAACGGCGGGCCAGCAGGGCATAGCCCCCGAACAGAGCCACGCTCCAGAACAGGGTGCCAGCAAGGGTGGCCGGATAGAACGGCAAGCCGGCTACATAGCTGGCCAGCAGACCTGCGCCGGTGAGCGGATACATTCCCGAAGCCAGCCAGACTGCAAAGTTGGTGACCAGATAGAAGCCGCTGGCACTTCCCACTGCGGCCAGGATGACCCGGATGGAGGTAATTCGGGTACGGCGCAGAGCAAAACCAAGCAGCACGCTGGCGGCAACACAGGCATAGATCACCGGTAGCATGGGGTATAGCCCGATCAGCAGATCCGAAATCGCCATCGCCACCAGCGGCACGATGAAAGCAGTGCGTCGATCTGTAAACCAGGCACCCCCAAACAAGCCCAAAGCCAGGATCGGCGTGAAGTTATATGGAATCACCCATGGAACGTAATAAATGAAAAGACGCACACCGATGGCCAGCGCGATGAGTGCCGTGACGGTAAGGGTGCGGGGGCTGAACCGCTGAGCCGGATGGGACATGGATGAAACCTCAGAGAACGAGAAATTGCGGTGAATTTAGATAGGATACTTCATCGCCGTCTGGCTGGAGGCGCAAGGCACTGGCGTGGGCCGGCATGATTCGTAGCGTTCGGGTTTTAGCCAGGGGCAGATCAAGGATGTGTGCCAGTACGGCGCGCAGGCTGCCTTCGTGCACGATAGCGAGGACCCGTTGTTCCGATTGCAGCTGGCGCAGGCCGTCCAACCAGGAGCGGGTACGCTCGAGCAAGGCGCCCCACAGTTCGCCTTCAGGAGGAGCGTATTCGCTGCAGTCTGCATTCCAGCGTTGCCAGGCCTGGGTTTCCCGGACGGCAATCTCGGCAAAATTAGCACCGTTCCAAAGTCCCAGATCGAGCTCACGCAGGCGCGCATCGATAAGGGGTTCCATACCGAGTGCGGCGGCGAACACCTGTACCGATTCCCGGCTCCGGCGCAAGTCAGAGCTGAACAGAAAGCGTGGCGGTGGGCCGATCCAACTACTGGCCAGTTGTTGCAGATCCGCAAATCCCGTCGCCGCCAGAGCCAGCTGAGCCTGACCACGCAGGGTGCCGGGAGATGCCTGGGTTTTACCGCAACGTACCAGAATCAGTTCCATATGTGGTTTTCGATCATCATTGCTCCTCTCGGCCCGGTATCATGGCAGCATGAGTACTTCCTGTTCCGTGTTAGTGGTGGGTGGTGGTTTGGTGGGAACCAGTCTGGCGATTGCCCTCGACCAAGCGGGTATCAATGTAACCCTGGTTGAAGCCAAGGCGCGGCCGGTGTCCACGCAAGCCGATCCTGAAGAGCGCAATCTGGCCCTTGCCAGGGCCAGCGTCAATGGTTTGCGGTATCTTGGCGTCTGGCAATATGCCGCCAGCGAAGCGACCCCCATTCGCACTATCCAGGTTAGCCGCCAGGGTGCGTTTGGCTCGGTCCGCTTGCATGCCGCTGATGCCGGGGTGGATGCGCTTGGCTACACCTTGCCGGCGCGGGCGCTCGGCGCAGCTTTGGCAGCACGGCTTGGCGAATGTACCCGGGTGCAGCATAAAGTACCGGCAAAAGTGATCGATTTCGAGTCCGATGCACAGGGTTGGGATGTTCGTCTGGCCGAAGCACAGCAGGAGCAGAGACTGCACGCCAGTCTGCTTGTGGGTGCGGATGGCACCGCTTCATCGGTGCGCGAAGCCTTGGGTATCGGTACCGACGAATATGATTACGAGCAGGTGTTGATGGTAGGCACCGTAAAAACCGAACGCAGTCTTGAAGGCCGGGCCTTTGAGCGTTTTAGCGGAGCGGGGCCGGTAGCGCTGCTGCCCCTCGCCAAGGATCGGGCTGGTCTGGTGCTGACGATTCCAGCCGCAGAGGCTGAAGTAGTTATGGCCATGGATGAATGCAGCTATCTCGAATTGGCGCAGGCCCGTTTTGGTTGGCGAATGGGGCGTTTCGTGCAGGCCGGAAGACGCCAGGTCTGGCCGATACGCCGAGTCGCGGCACAATCGCTCTGTGCCTCGCGGGCGGTGCTGGTGGGCAATGCGGCGCAAACCATTCATCCCATCGGCGCGCAGGGTTTCAATCTTGGACTGCGGGACGCACTGACCCTGGCCGAGCTGCTTGCTGTAGCGGAGGATCCGGGTGCGGATACGTTGCTGGCCGAGTATGCAGCCCGGCGTAAGCCTGATCGGGATGGGGTGATGCGCATGAGCCATGGGTTGGTTCGTCTGGCCTGCCTGCCGGGGTCGGCGTTACATCCGCTCTACAGCCTGGGCTTGGGTATGGTCGGACAATGCCCCCCAGTGCGTAAGGCAATCTTGCGGCGGGGCATGGGCTTTCGTGGCCAGTCCCCCCGGGCTGCGCTGGAGATACTGCCATGAACCGTCGAGTTGTGGATATCGCCGTTGTGGGGGGTGGAATGGTGGGTGCGGCCACAGCCCTGGCTCTGGCTCAGGAAGGTTTTTCGGTGCAGCTACTGGATGCGGCCCCGGCCCCGCAATGGCATCCGGAGGACGAGATGGATTTGCGGGTGGTGGCGTTCGCACCGTCTTCGGCCCGTTGGCTGGATCGCCTTGGAGTCTGGCCGCAGGTGCGCGAGGCCCGTGTTCAACCATACCGGGCAATGCGGGTTCGGGATGCGGCCCAGGGCGCTGAAGTCAGCTTCGATGCAAGTCTGCTGGATAGTGATTGTCTGGGTTGGATCATCGAGAACCGCTTGCTGCAATATGCGCTGTGGCAGGCCTTGGAGGCGCAGGGGATCGAGCGTCTCTGTCCGGCTCGGGTTCAGGGTTATGAGCTTGATGAGAACCGGATCCGTCTGTCTTTGCAAGACGGTACCGTCCTGAGCGCACGGATGCTGGTGGCGGCAGACGGTCGCGATTCCCCGTTACGCGGCCAGGCGGGTATTCCGACCCATGGCCGCGATTATCAGCAGCGGGCTGTTGTGGCCCACCTGAGCTGCGAGCGACCCCATCAGGATACCGCCTGGCAACGGTTCCTGCCCGGTGGCCCGTTGGCCCTGCTGCCGTTATCGGATGGCCGGGTCTCCCTGGTCTGGTCCCTGCCCGAGAGCGCAGCTCTTGATCTGCTGGATCAGGACGACTCGGGGTTTGTCGAGGCCGTGGGTGTGGCCAGTGATTTCATGCTCGGCCGCTTGCAACAGGTATCCAAGCGTGCTGCTTTTCCGCTGCGGTTAGCCGTTGCCGAACGGTTTTCGGCGCCGCGTATGGTTCTGGTTGGCGATGCCGCCCATGCCGTGCATCCTCTCGCCGGGCAAGGGGTAAATTTAGGTTTACGCGATGGGCAAGAATTGGTCGCTGTGCTCGCTGCCGCACATCGTGCCGGGCGTGACTTCAGTGCGGCGGCGGTATTGTCCCGCTATGCTCGGCGGCGGCGCAGTGCGAGCAGCCTGGATGCCTGGAGTTTCGATGCCCTAGCCCGGCTTTATGCCCTCAAGTCTGCACCGCTGGTGGCCTTGCGCGGTTTCGGCATGCAGGCGGTCCAGCACGTGCAACCGCTGCGCCGGGCCTTGGCAATGCATGCGGCAGGCTTGCCGTTGAACCGGCACTCAAGGTGAGTCCGTAGCAACATGGACGGGGCGACGTAGCACTCTTGTCTCGTCATCCCGGGCGCCGACCCGGGATCCACGTACTGGCGACACCGTCCGAGTGAGCCTCAACCGTGATCCGGGCCGGGTGGATTCCCGCCTACGCGGGAATGACAAAAAGACCCGTCATCCCGGGCGGAACGCAATGCTCTTTCCGTCATCCCGGGCGCAGACCCGGGATCCAATGTGAGGTCGTAATAGCGAGATGGTTCGTCGTAGACCGATGGGGTGTCTCACGGCATCTCTCACCACAGGGAATCGTTCCCGGTGTTGATCGAGGTCAGTGCGAGCGGGCGACGGCGTATTCGGCAAGACCGCAGAGTGCTTCGCGTTGTGGTGAAGCCGGCAGAATGGCCAGTGCTTCGCAGGCCCGGCGGGCATGATTCCGGGCCTTCTTACGGGTTCGGTCCAGGGCATCAGAATGGTGGATCGCGGCCAACACCGGCTCCATGGGTAGATCATCGCTGCGGTTTTCGATGGCTGCCCGCAGTAATGCAGCATCCTCAGGAGGGGCCGAGGCGATGGCATAAATGATCGGTAGAGTCGGCTTGCCCTCGGCCAGATCATCGCCGATGTTCTTGCCGAGGGTGCCGCTATCGGAGAGATAATCCAGCAGGTCATCAACGATCTGGAAGGCGAAGCCCAATTCCAGGCCGTAGCGGTGCATGGCCTCGCGCTGGGCAGGCGGCGCCTCGGCAAGTACCGCACCCAACTCGCAGGCTGCTGCGAACAACACCGCGGTCTTGCGTTCGATCACATTCAGGTAAGCGGCCTCGTCAACGGCGGCATTGTGGATGTGCAGCAACTGTAAAACCTCGCCTTCGGCAATGGCATTGGTGGTATCGGCGAGGATATGCATAATTTCCATTTCACCCAGCTCGACCATGAGCTGAAATGAACGCGAATAGAGAAAATCTCCCACCAGCACACTAGCGGCGTTACCCCATACGGCATTGGCCGTGCGACGACCACGCCGCAGCCCGGATTCATCCACCACATCATCGTGCAGAAGGGTGGCGGTATGGATGAATTCGATAATTGCGGCCAGTTGCAAATGCGTTTCACCCTGGAAGCCGACAGCCCGAGTGCTCAGTACATGCAGCATGGGGCGTAGACGTTTGCCACCGCTACCAATGATGTATTCGGCAATCTGCTTGATCAGGACTACATCTGAACTCAGCCGGGCGCGAATCAGGCGATCGACACCACGCATATCGTGATCGCTCAGGTCGTGCGCAACATCCAGGAAGTTAGGACAGGCAACGGTGGCTGGGGAACTCATGGGCAGGCTCGTGGTCGATAATGAAGGCATTATAGGGGTGTGGAAGCATCCTATGAGAGTGTCTGTGTGTCATATCCGCGCACATGACCATTTCCCCTGTTTTTTAACGAGTAACCCATTGCTGTGAGTTCATTAAACCGTACCGAAGTTCGTAGCACCCTGAGTATCGCCATGGTGGTCGGGATTCGTATGCTTGGCCTATTCATGATTTTGCCGGTGTTTACGATTTACGGCTACGAACTGGCCGGCCATACACCATTCCTCATCGGTCTCGCTATCGGCATCTACGGCCTGACCCAGGCTTTATTGCAAATACCCTCCGGCATGCTGTCCGATCGTATTGGCCGCAAGCCGGTGGTCTATGCCGGACTGCTCATCTTCATTATAGGTAGCATCATTGCCGCACTTTCGCATTCGATCTATGGGGTCATTCTAGGTCGGGCGATACAAGGTGCCGGTGCTATTTCAGCAGCGCTGATGGCGCTGGCGGCTGATCTCACCCGCGATGAGCAGCGCACCAAGATCATGGGTACTATTGGCCTGAGTATTGGCCTGGCTTTCAGCATCGGCATGGTTATCGGCCCGATTCTCAATACCTGGGTGGGGGTGGCGGGAATATTCTGGTTCACCGCATTGCTTGGTGGCGTGGCCATCGTGATCGCAGCCTGGCTGATACCGACGCCACAAAGTAGCCATTTACATCGTGATACCGAGGTAGTGTCCGCAAGCTTTGGCGAGGTGTTGCATAACAAGCAGTTGTTACGCCTCGATTTGGGTATCTTCACTATGCAGTTTGTGCTGACGGCCAATTTTGTGATCCTGCCCGTCGTGCTTACCCACATGACCGGCCTAGCTGCCAGTGACCAATGGGCGGTGTATCTGCCGGTGATGTTTGTCGCTTTCGTCTTCATGGTGCCCTTCATCATCATTGCCGAAAAACGCCGCAAGATGAAGACGATATTTGTCTCCGCCATCGGGGTGCTGGTGCTGTGCGAGTTATTGTATTTGTTCGGTGATCGCTCACTGTTCGAGGTGGTCGTGATCATGCTGATTTTCTTCACGGCGTTCAACACCCTGGAGGCCTCGTTACCTTCGTTGGTATCGAAGTTCTCACCGCCGGCGCGTAAGGGAACCGCCATGGGGGTGTATTCCACCTCGCAATTTCTGGGCATCTTTGCAGGGGGTGCGCTGGGCGGAGGGGTATACCAGCTTTGGGGGGTAGATGGGGTGTT
>QILI01000062.1 GCA_003233305.1 Mizugakiibacter sp. | reverse complement strand
GCGAGGGGCCGGGTGTATCGGCACTTACGGCAGCGCAAGTATCCCCTCCACTATTGCGGCCGGTGCCCATGGCTGTGAAACTTGATCCGTTGCGCTTGAATGTCGATCTGTCACGTCTCCCGCACCCCCCGGTAGACCTCCTGCGTAGTGATGAGGGGCTTAATCCCAATGCGCTGATAATGATGACAAGCCGGCCGGTTGCTGTGGGGGTGACGATGGAGGTACCTATGGCGGTGCTGGATAGTGTTCGTTTGACTGCGGATATTGAGCAGCCGGGGGTGAAAATGGGGATGCTGCTCCCTGCCGTACTGGATCGGCCATTGATACCCCAACCTGCGAAGGCTGTGGCGGCACCACGCCCAATAGGGGCGGCCGGTGATATCGGAGTGCTGCTTACGGATTTTGCGGCTGCCTACCAGGCCGGTAGTACGAAACAGCTAATGAGTCTGTTCGATTCGCAGGTGCGTTCCAGTCACGGAGGCTATCGGCGCATCCGCAAGGAGTATGTTCAGCTGTTTCAGAACACGTTACGTCGGCAATTGGTTTTTTCCACACCAAGCATTGCGCTGTCACGCGACGGTCGGCAGGCACGGGTGCTGGTGCGATACCAGGCTCGGGCCGCCTTTCGCGGTGCGACCCATTCCCGGCAAGGGGTGGGGGTGATGCAGTTGTCACTGCTGCGCGGTCAGCGTAGTTGGCTTATTCGGGAGATTTACCGGGACCGTGGGGTTCTTGGGCAGGCCGATTGACAGGTTGCAGGTACTTATCCGCCCGGCAGGATGAAGAAACGGGTGATAGCTTGTGCGGTTTCGTGGGGTTTTTCGATAATTGACATGTGGCCGCAACCATTGAGCAGCGTCATGTCGATCTGGGTGGCCTGTTGCAGTCCCCGGCGTAGGGCCTGCATGGCATCGGGGGGGATCACCCGGTCCTGGCGGCACCAGAGGCCGAGTACCGGCATACGCAGACGCGGCAGCAAGGGTACCAGTGCGGTCGCGTTGGCGGGTTTGCGGAGTTGCTCTAATACGCCCAGCATGAAGGCATGCCGACTCCGGTTGCGGTTGACGAACACATCCTCGATTCGGCCGGGAAGCTGCGGCGGATGCAAAAACACCAGAGTGAGTAGGTGCCGAAATTCGGCACGACTGGTGTAAGCGAAGGGATTTTTCCCGGCTAGCACTCCCCGGGCGAAGGCGTTGAGCTTGAACGGCAGACCGGCTGAGTCCAGCAAAGCCAGGCCAAAGACCTGATCCGGGTGCTTGGCTGCATAGACCCCGGCGATGGCGCCGCCCATGGAATGTCCGACCAGTCCGAAATGCTTGACATGCAGCGCTCGCACAAAGCCAGCCAATGCCTGGGCTTCACCATGGATACCCCCCTGGGCTATGGGGACCGGTGAAGATTGGCCGTAGCCGGGTAGATCGGGGATCAGCAGATGGAAGTTACCAACCAGATACTTTGCCGTCGGTAGCCAGTCCATGGCCGAGCCACCAAAACCGTGCAGCAGTATCAGGGTCGGTCCCTGGCCACCTTCGTAGTACACCCAACGTACCCCAGCGACCTTGATACTGCGTACTTGCAGATGGTTTTGCCAGACCTGCCACGTTACCCAACCACGAACCAGCCAAGAGGGTGCAAATTGGTACACGCCCGCCCCGACTGCCAGAAGCAGGCTGGCCAGCAGAATCAGCATCCTCAGTCGGCGCAGCAGCAGTACCTTCAAGGAAGGTCGTACGGATGAGGTTGTGGATGGGGTCATGGCTTTGCGGCTTGGTTCGAGGTGGGGTGCTGCTCGGCAGGCCATTGAAAGAATAAAGTGCGCGCCGGGGAAGTGTGGCTGCGTCGGGGGTCGCTGGCAAGGCGATACCCCATGCGACCGGTAGGTCCAACAGGCACATCGTGCCCGCTCAAATCAGGCTGAATGGCAGGCCGTTGGCATGAGCGCCAACGGCAGGGAGCAGAGACCGGAAGCAGCCCTCAAAGCCGATAGCCGCGATGGATGGCGACGAGGCCGGCACTGAGATTGTGTACGCTGACTTGGGCAAAGCCCGCTTCATGCAGCATGGCTTTCAGGGTGGCCTGGTCAGGGTGTTTGCGGATGGACTCGGCAAGATAACGATAGCTCTCTGCATCGTTGGCAAACAGGCGACCGAGGCGCGGCAATACCTGAAAGGAATGCAAGTCGTACAGTGGTTGCATCCAGTCCTGGGTCAATCGCGAAAACTCCAGAATCAGTACCCGGCCACCTGGGCGCAAAACCCGATACATCTCCCGCAAAGCCCGATCTTTATCGGTGACATTCCGCAGGCCGAAGGCGATTGTTACGGCATCGAAGCTGGCATTGGCACAGGGCAGGTATTCGGCATTCATCTGGGTCCAGTCAAGCCGTCCAACCAAGCCTCGGTCAGTAAGCCGGGACCGTCCTACGTCGAGCATCGCCGCGTTGATGTCACCGACCGTGATCTGACCCTTGGCCCCCACCCGTGGATACAACAGGGCGGCAATATCGCCGGTTCCACCCGCCAGGTCGAGGACCCGATCACCGGCCCGCACTCCACAGGTGGCGACAAAAAAACGCTTCCATAACCGGTGGAGCCCGAACGACATCAGGTCGTTCATCAGATCATAGCGCTGCGCAACGGAAGTAAAAACGCGTCCGACCAGGTATTGCTTCTCAGCAACCGGTACTTCGCGGAAACCGAAATGGGTCGTAGCAGGTTTGTTCATACGCCTATGGTAGCGAAGTCGGGGCGAACCTGCGTGCCAAAGCGGTTATGAACCACTTAGCTTGGTTCGGGGGATCGTTATATTTCGCTCCGACCGATTTTTGGGGCTGGCCCGGTGGCCCGCATCCGCTGCTGGCATCGCGGCAGCAGGGGGTATCGATCAATGTAACCAGGTTGCGCACCGTTTCTGCCCAGATCCGGAAGGTAATCTGCAGGCCGGTGTACTGCAATGCGGCGAGAAGCAGGTGGTGAATACAGAAATCTCACATTACTCCAAGCTGTATTGATCGTCGGTACCTCATGACACAGCAGGCGGGCTGGTGGGACATACAGTCAGCTCGGAAGGTACTGCCGGGATCAACGGTGGAGTGATCTGATGGCTCAAGTCGGCGGATGGTTGTCCAACAGAACGATATATCAGACTATTTGTGCAATGTATCATATCAAATATAAGGTATAAGTAATCCTTATATTAACTATAGTTAAAATATATTTGTGGAGCCTTAAGTGCAGGCGTAGGGTGACCGTATTATCCATGGCTTCTTGAGGAGAGTGACACGTGAGCAAGAAACTCCGTCTACTGGTTTTTGCACTGATTTTCTCGATTCCAACCCTGGTTCTTGCTGCCCAACCGGCTGGATTCTGGAGCACCCCTGGGGTTCCCGGTTTTGGCCATGTGCATGTGTGGAAGCATGTGGTTTTTGTCCCGAATCAACACACCACCTATAAAGCCTTGTTTGATATAACCAAGTCCAAGCATATGGACAAGCTCAATGGCAGTCTCAACCACACCGCGCGCACTGTAAATGCGTTTGCAGTGATGGGGGTTCCGCTGAAGAATCTGAAGTTCGTGCTTGTCGTACACGGCCCGGCTACTTCGGTGGTACTCAGTGCGAAGGCTTTCAAGGCCAAGTTCGGTTATGCCAATCCCAACCTCAAGGTAATCAACGCGCTGTATAAGGCCGGGGTTGAACTGACGGTCTGCGGTAACGCATTGGCTGATAACGGTTACACACCAGCGGAAGTAAACCCGAAGTTCAAGATCGCGCTCTCAGCAATTTCGACTCTGGTTATTCTGCAAAATAAGGGTTATGCACTGATGCGCATGTAAATAGGCCACCGGTCGGCAGGATTCTCTGAGCGGCCGGTACTTCTCTGCATAACGATAAGGTGATGGGTATGAAACGGAACTTACAAATTGGGCTGGGAACACTTCTGTTGGCCTTGGCAGGCATGGCTGTCAGTGTTCAGGCCGGCGATATCGGCAAGCCGGTGACGCCACCAAAATACCAGGAAACATTGTTTCCGCCCTGGCAGCATGGGGCCAACAATCCAGCACTGTACAAGGGTCTGAATTTTACCGTACCGGAAGTGGATGACCTGCCTGATTTTCACGGTAATCTTGATAATCCCAAGCTGGTAATCTTTGTCGGTGGCAACTATTACTTTGCCATGGCACCACTGGTCAAGGCCTTTGAGGCCAAATATCCGCAGCTCCGTGGCCGGATTTATTCTGAGACCCTGCCACCGGGTCTCCTGCTCAAGCAGATGCAGGCCGGTAACACGATCACTGTTGGCAATATGACCTGGACCATCGCTCCAGATGTATATGCAGCAGGGTTGGGTCGGGTGCGTAAGGTTCTCAAAAAGGGACTACTGGTGGCTCCGGTTGTGCCGTATGTGACCAATGACTTGACCATTATGGTGCCGAAAGGCAATCCAGCAGGGATCAAGTCGGTAGCGGATCTCGGCAAGCCCGGCATCCGTGTTGTCATGCCTAACCCAAAATGGGAAGGTATTGCTGCCAGGGCTATGAGCACGCTGCGTAAGGCTGGTGGCAAGGCCTTGGAGCAAAATGTCTACGTTACCAAGGTGCAGAATGGGCAGACTGTTCTGACCCATATTCATCACCGACAGACACCTCTGTTTCTGATGCAGGGTTTGGCGGATGCGGGGATTACCTGGAAGTCGGAGGCCCTGTTCCAGGAGGAGATCGGTCATCCGATCAGCTATGTGGATATCGCTCCGCGTAACAATACGACGGCGGTGTATGCCATTGCGATGGTCAGGGGAGCGCCACATCCGCGTTGGGCCAGGGCCTGGATCAAGTTTCTACGCTCGGCGGCAGCTTTGAAAGTGTTTGAGCACTACGGTTTTAAACCCTACATGGGCAAACACTGAAGCCATGGCGATTGGGTGGATCGGGCCCCAGAGGTCCGATCTGCTCGGCGGCAGACCTGCCCTCACTGCAGAGGTTGCTGGGGTAGTACGGCCGTAACATCGACCCAACCCAGCAAGTTCAGCCCCATGATCGGGTGAGCAACTTCGGTAATGATCTGAAAAGTGACAGGAACCGCACGATCTTGGTGTGCTTGGAAAAATCATTAATTCGATCGTTCGTCCAGCAGGTACGGACAAGAGGAAAACGGCTATGCAAACGACCAACACGACTCAACAGGGCGAATGGACCCCGGCACGAATTTTCGCATTCGCGGGGCTGATGGCTCTGGGCGTACGCCTGGTTCAGGGCTGGGTGTATTGGGGCGGCGCTTCACGCCGACTGTTTTACGATTTCCATATGGTTCAAGGCCACCTGTCAGCGGTGAAGATGAACCCGGACGTTAGCGGCTACGTGGCCAACAAGCTGGCGCATGCCATGCCTGGGTCGATGTTTCCCGGGATGATCCAATGGATTATGGAGCATGGTAGCTTGCTGCATACCATGGTGTGGTTCTGGACTCTGGTCGAGTTAGTCGTCGGAGTGGGCCTGATTATCGGTTTCGCCACCCGCTTGCTGGCCTTCGCAAGTGCCGGGGTAAATGTATCGTTGATGATGATCTTTGGCTGGATGGGTTCGACTTGTGTTGACGAGTGGACTATGGCGGCGGCGGGTTTTGCCATGGGTACGCTGCTGATGCTTACCGGCGGTGGATCCTGGTCGGTGGATCACTGGCTGGCCCGGCGTAATCCGAATCTCGGTGAGCGCAGCTGGTTCCGGGTGTTGTTTTCAGGACATTTACCTTACCAGACCATGCGTAAGTGGAGCATCTGGCTGGGTATCATCGCGATTATTTTTACCGTCACCTCCTACCAGTTTCTACATGGCGCGGTATACAGCCCATTGCACGCACGGGTAAATTTTCATCATTACTCCCTGAGTCTGAATCAGGCACAAGTCAAGACCGATGGGACAGTGAGCTTTCATGCTTATGTTGATGCCGGCCCGGACACCGGTAAGCTCTACTTAATTGGTGCAGAGTTGCTCGATTCCAGTGGTAACGCCGTGGAGCGGTGGACCGGTAAGCAGCTGACCGCACTACCCAAAGCCAGCATCGTCAATCGGTTTACCCAAGCCTGGTCCTCGAAGTTTAAGCCAACAGCCTACGGTATTGGCGGAGTGGTCGGTGCCAAGGCCGTCATTGAGTTACCGGGAAATGCGATGCAAGCCTTGTCCGGTAGCAGCTATACCTTGCGCCTAACCACCATCGATGGCCAGCACCTAAGCACGAAGGTGACGGCCCAGCCTTGACGGCGACCAGCACTCATCTTGAGTTGTGAATACACCACCGGCTAAAAACCAGTGGTGTATTCACTGGATTCCAACCGGGAGGGAAATAGCAAGTGGGGGTGCAGTCAAACAAGCGCCACCTTCTTACGTGGATAACGCCCAGGGAACCCAAGGTCCGATACCGTATAACGGACTACCTAGTGGCCATTTGTAGCAGCTATCCCAGCCAAACCCGGGCATTGCGAAACAGACGCATCCAGGGTGAATCCTCGCCCCAGGTGGAGGGGTACCAACTCAGTTGCACACTACGGAAGACGCGTTCGGGGTGCGGCATGAGAATCAATACCCGGCCCCCGGCAGCGTGAAATCCGGTGTGTCCACCGGGGGAGCCATTAGGATTGAGTGGATAAGCCTCGGTGGCTTTACCGTGATGGTCGACATAGTTCAGGCAGGATGATTGCGTGGGTTCGAGCCCTTCTTGCCATGTTGCACAACCTTCTCCGTGGGCGACGACTACAGGAAGCCGCGAGCCGGTCATACCAGTGAGGAAAATGGAGGGTGATTCACGCACTTCTATGGTGACCAGCCGGGCTTCAAACTGTTCGGATTTATTACGCAGAAAATGTGGCCAGGCATCGGTATCGGGAATAATTTCACGTAATTCCGAGAGCATCTGGCAACCGTTGCAAACGCCCAGAGAGAACGTGGTTTCATCGGCGAAGAAGGCTTGGAACTGTTGTCGCAAGGACTCGTTGTAGAGGATCGAGGCAGCCCAGCCGCGGCCGGCACCGAGGACATCACCGTAGGAAAAACCGCCGCAAACAGCAAGGCCATGGAAATTTTTCAGGTGATGACGGCCAGAGAGCAGATCGCTCATGTGTACATCGACAGCTTCGAAGCCGGCACGGATGAATGCAGCGGCCATTTCTACCTCACCGTTGACACCCTGTTCACGAAGGATGGCGATTCGTGGACGTACTCCGCTGGCAATCAGGGGCGCGGCCACATTCTCGGAAAGAACGAAACTTGAGGCCGGTCGCATGCCGGGGTCATCATCGTCGACACGCCAGACCCGTTCCTGCTCGGCGTAGTCGGGATGGTCGCGGAGTCGCTGCATGGCTGCACTGGTTTCATGCCAGGAATTAAAATGATCTGTCCAGTTCCAGCGAGCCACAACTTCGTCACCGAGGAACAGCTTGATACCAAGCTTTTCCCTGGGTTGGCCGATACGGTGCAAATAATGGGTGAGACCGTGGGCTTGAGCCAAAACCTGTAAGCGCTCACTGTTATTCTCACTGACTTGGAACACAGCCCCAAGTTCCTCGGTAAACAGGGTGCGCAGAGTGGTTTCCCCCCAGCCATCGAGTTGGATCTGCAAACCACAATGGCCGGCGAAGGCCATTTCCAGGAGGCTGACAATCAGGCCTCCATCGCTACGGTCGTGGTAGGCGAGCAGTAAGCCCTGGCTGGTAGCTTGCTGTATGAAGGTGAAAAAAGCCTGCAGTCGATGGGGATCATCGAGATCAGGTGGTACCCCACCACCACGGTTGAATACTTGCATCAGGGCGGAAGCCCCCAAGCGATCGTGGCCGCCGCCAAGATCAAGTAGCCACAGGGCTGTGGCACCCTGATCGAGATGCAGTTGCGGGGTCAGGGCCCGGCGTACATCGGTGACCCGGGAGAAAGCCGTAACCACTAGGGATACCGGGGCTACAGTCTGCTGAGGACCTTGCTCAGCATCGTCCCAGCGAGTTTGCATGGACAGTGAATCTTTACCCACCGGGATGGAAAGGCCGAGCGCTTGGCATAGCTCGCTGGCGGCCTGTACCGCATCGTACAGGGCGGTATCCTCACGAGCATGGTCGACGGCAGCCATCCAGTTAGCAGAAAGGCGTACTTCACCCAGTTCGTGAACCGGTGCGGCGGCCAGGTTAGTAATGGCCTCACCAATTGCCATGCGCGTTGCTTCGGCACTGCCCAGCAGGGCCAATGGGCTACGCTCACCCATGGCCATGGCTTCGCCAGCATAGCCTTCGAAGTCAAGTAGGGTCACTGCGCAATCGGCCACCGGTACTTGCCACGGGCCGACCATGGGATCACGCGCGCAAAGACCCCCGACACTACGGTCGCCAATGGTGATAAGGAATGATTTTGAGCCCACGCAGGGGAGCTGAAGTACCCGGGTAATGGCTTCGTCCAGGGTAATGCCGGAGAGATCCGGTACCAGATCCACACGAGGTTTGATCCGGGTTGTGCGGCGCTGCATTTGGGGTGGGCTACCGAACAGCATGTTCATGGGCAGATCAATGACAGTGGAAGATTTTGCACCGCGCTGGTCGGACACATGCAGATGTTGCTCGGCAGTAGCGTGGCCGACCACGGCATAGGGACAGCGTTCGCGGTCACAGATGGTCTTAAGGCGTTGCAGATCCGGTGGGCGGATACCGAGAATATATCGTTCCTGGGCCTCATTGCACCACAGTTGCAGCGGTGATAGCGAGGGGTCGTCACAAGGTATCTTGGCCAGTTCAATATGCCCACCGAGCTGCGAATCATGCAGCAGCTCGGGGATGGCATTGGATAAGCCGCCGGCACCGACGTCATGGATGGAGATAATCGGGGTCGCTGTATCCAGTGCACAGCAGGTATCGATGACTTCCTGGCAACGCCGCTGCATTTCAGCGTTGTCGCGCTGTACTGAGGCAAAGTCGAGATCTTCAATACTACGCCCGGCCACTTGCGACGAAGCCGCCCCGCCACCCAGACCGATCAGCATGGCCGGGCCGCCCAGTATGACGATAGCGTCGCCATCTTGCAGTGGTTGCTTTTGCACATGCCCGGAACGTAGATTGGCAATTCCACCGGCGATCATAATTGGCTTGTCGTAGCCATGCCGGACACCGAGTTCGCTGGTGTCCTGCTCGAAGCTGCGGAAGTAGCCGCCCAAGCAGGGACGGCCGAACTCGTTGTTGAAAGCGGCAGCACCCAGTGGGGCCTCGCGCATGATCTCGAAGGCACTGGCAAACCGTGCCGACAATGGGCGAGGAGTTTCCCAAGGACGGGCTAGGCCTGGAATACGCAGATGCGATACGGTAAAGCCTATTACCCCGGCCTTGGGTTTTCCGCCACGGCCTACGGCACCCTCGTCGCGAATTTCCCCACCCGCTCCGGTTGCGGCACCCGCCCAGGGGGCGATGGCAGTGGGATGGTTGTGGGTTTCAACCTTGATTGCGTAAGGGATTTCACCAAGTTTGCTGGTCCAGACGCCCTGTTCAGGGTCGACGCGAAGGCGTTGTCCACGCGAGCCGCTGATTACTGCAGCATTGTCGGAGTAGGCCGAAAGAGTGTGGTCAGGATGGGCCTCGTGGGTGGCACGGATCATGTCGAATAAGGTTTTAGAGCGGTCTGCCTTGTCGATGGTCCAGCTGGCATTGAACACTTTATGCCGACAGTGTTCAGAGTTGGTCTGGGCAAACATCATCAATTCCACGTCACTGGGATCACGGCCGAGTTCGGTATAGCGTTCGGCGAGATAAGTGATTTCGTCTTCGGCCAAGGCCAGTCCAAGTCGTTGGTTAGCCGCTTGCAAAACCAGCCCGGGTTGTTTGCCGAGGACAATAGTGACTAATGCACCAGGTTGGCCGTGCAAGAAAAGCTGCCCGGCATCTTCGAGACGTTCCAGTACCGTCTCGGTCATGCGATCATGGAGAATTGCCAGGATCCGAGCATAATCCTCGTGTTCAGCCGGTGGCAGGGCCTCCATCAACAGAGCGATACCTCGCTCGACTCGGTGTACTGCAAAGCCGGTACGGTGAAGGATGTTGCTGGCCTTGGTGGACCAGGGAGAAATCGTACCCAGCCGGGGTGTAACCCATAGTATGGCTGCATTCTTGATAGCGGTAGCATGGGCTTGCAGCACATTCTGCAAGCGAATGTGTTCAGCCTCGTCAAGTTTGGCGACACAATCAATAAAATAAACAAACCATGCCGACTTGACCCGGACCCCCGGGTGGATCGCTTTGAGATGCTTATTCAGGTGTTCGAGCCGGAACGGCGACAAGGCGTTCTGTCCGTCGAGAACGATCATGGGGAACGCAGCACTGCAGTAACAAGACCATTCATTGTAGCAGTCACTCTGTTTGACTAGACAGCTGGCTGAACGCTCCCCATACCCCGGTTGCAGGGCCGGGTCCTATAATCCCAAGTCGGTGTCCTGCCAGAGCCAACGACCGCTATGCGGCAAGCCGCGGTCGTTTAGCCCCGGGGATGATGACGAGCATGCAGGCGCTTGAGGGTTTCACGTGCCACCATGGTGTAAATCTGCGTAGTACTGAGGCTGGCGTGGCCCAGCAGCATCTGCAAGGTGCGAAGATCGGCACCGTGATTGAGTAGGTGAGTAGCAAAAGAATGCCGCAGTACGTGCGGGGAGATTCGTGAGCTGGGGATGCCGGCGGTCTGGGCATGCCGTTTGATCAGGTACCAGGCCATTTGCCGAGACATTCCCCGCCCCAGCCGGGTAAGCAACAGTGCTTCGGGTGCGGTACCTCGGGCCAGCACCGGGCGGGCTTCGTGGAGGTAGCGCTCGAGCCAATCCTGGGCGATTTCACCGATGGGGACTAAACGCTCCTTACCCCCTTTGCCATAGGCCCGGATGATGCCTTGGCGCAGGTTGACTGCAGCATAAGGAAGTCGCACCAATTCGCTTACCCGCAAGCCGCAGGCATACATAAGTTCCAGCAAGGTACGGTCACGCAGACCCAGCGTCGTGTTCGGATCGGGAGCAATGAGTAGGGCTTCTATTTCCACTTCAGACAGTGCCTTGGGTAAGCCCCGAGATAGTTTTGGTGCAGAAATCAGGGCTGTTGGATCAATGCCTCCTACGTGAGGCGCCCTGGACCTGTAGAACCGTCTCAGGCTGGATAAGAGCCGGGCGTTGCTGCGCGCCTTGTGTCCCTGCCCTAGCCGTTCGGCGAGGTAGTCGAAAATGGCTTCGCGTTCAGCTTCGAGTAGGTTGCTGTGGCGTAGTACGAGCCAGCGGGAAAAGCCCTGCAAATCACTACGATAGGCAGCCAAGGTGTGACGAGCCAGCCCATCCTCGGCCCACAGCCGTTCGATAAAAATATCGATGGCGGTCTGATCTGCGGAGGCTATGGGAGGTGCTGTATCGATACGGGTCGATCTGGGCATGGCTTCATGCTGGAGGCAAGTGGGGTTGGATACAAGTGCTGGGAACCGACAACGGTAGCTTTCCTCAATGGGCGGGGTTTGGAATCACCGGCTGCAATATGAAATGAACTCGCACTGTCATTGTGGCGCCGATCATTGAGGCATCTACCCACGGGCCGGTACCAACCACAAATCGGCGCCGGTTCAATGCCACCGTTACTTCAAGAACCGTTTGCCCACCTCGGGTATTTAGCATCCCGTTATCAGTGGCGATGCGATACCCCATGTCGGTGCAGGTTGCCAAGGATCAGCAGGGATCTGCTACCGGCTAGATGACCATGCTCAGCCAGGTAACGCGGTTCAGAATGTTGGCGGGTGTTAAAAAATACGACGGTCTAGGTTTTTTTCAGAATCACCACTACCCGGCGATTCTTGGCCCGACCGGCAGCGTTCAGATTGGAAGCGACCGGATTAGCCTCTCCGCGTCCTTTGACATGGATGCGGCCGGCTTTGACACCCGCATTGATAAGAGTTTTCGCTACTGCCAAAGCCCGGGCCCGAGAGAGCGCCAGATTGGCCGCTGGCTGGCCGCGCGAATCGGTATAGCCGATTACTAATATGGACTTATTGGGGGCCGATTTTACGAACTGGATAAGCTTGCCGAGATGCGCCCGGGCCTGTGGGCGTAGCGCGGCCTGGCCGGAAGCAAAGGCATAATCCCCCAGGGTCATTTGCATGCCCTGTGTGCCTTGTGAGGCGGCGAGATGGTCGAGTTGAGTCCGCATGACCCGAACTGCGGCGATGGCTAAGCGGGCTTCACGCCGGGCCAGTTTAGCGGCATGCTCCTGGGCGGCGGCGAGTTGGCCGGCCTGTTGTGCAGCCTGTTGCGCTTGTTGTGCGACCTGTTGCGCCTGTTGCGCCTGGTCGGCATAGTTCTGACTTTGAGCCTGCAGGCGGTGGGTTTGCTCATTGGCTACGGCATTTTGCAGGCGCTCGCGGGCCAGTTCGAGGCGTACCGCATTGGCATTCTTGCGAGTGGCCTGTAGCAGGATTCCGTCACGTTTCTGCTGCAGCTTGAAGAATTGATTGCGCGCAGCCTCAAGCCGGGCTTCGGCATAAGCCAGAGCCACGCGTTTGCCGGTCATGTACTGCCAGTAGGCGCGCTGCTTTTCTCCAGCGTTGCGCAGTTGCTCCAGAGCCTCTTCTGCACGAACCCGCATGCTGAGAGCGTAGGTACTGAGCGTAGGACTCTGGGCGAGTTGTTGCAGCTTGGCCTGCCATTGCAGAACCAGCGGATCGGGGGCCTTAGCGGCGATGGCACTCGTAGTGAGCATTATCATGGCCAGCAAAAAAGCAAGCTTTTTCATGCTCCACCTCCAGACTTTGTAGCATCGGATGAGGATGGCGAATTTCTACCGAGAAGTTCCCGACGTAAGCGGGTATTTTCCGTACGTTGCATTTGAATCTTGTGCTGCATGTCCTTCAGACGCGAGCGAGCCCGGGCCAGTTCCGCAGTGACTTCTGCTTCGTTGGCCAGCATCCGGGCCTGCTCATAAGCCTGTTTTGCCAGAGCCTGTTGGGCGAAGTTAAATTTGGCCTGGGCCTCACCCAGTTCGAGCGGTGCAAATACGGTTGCCTGTACGGCACGCGCAGCGGCTAACATCTGCCGAGCCTGGGTCATGGCACTGTTCGGAGGTGGGGTACTGGCACAGCCGGCCAGTGCTGTAAGCCCTATACCGAGCAGTACGACATGGATTTTTGTTGGGATGCGTGCCATAAACAGTGAATTTTGACGGGACAGGATCTATTCTCGTCAGGAACCCCCCAATTAGCAATGCGGACATTACCCATGGATATTGGCTATTTCCTCAAACTGATGGTCGACAAGGGCGCATCGGATATGTTTCTCAGTACCGGTGCGCCGGTAAACATCAAGGTCGAGGGCAAACTGTATCCGCTGGGCAACACCGGTCTGCCTGGTGGCATGGTCAAGAAGATTGCCTACTCACTGATGGATGAAGGCCAGGTGCCGCAATTCGAGCGCGACCTGGAAATGAACATGGCCATTGCCGTCAAAGGTGCCGGCCGATTCCGGGTCAACGTATTCAAACAGCGTGGCGAGGTTGGCATGGTGATACGGGCAATCAAGCATCAAATTCCCTCTATCGAATCTTTAGGCCTGCCTGCCGTGTTCAAGGAGTTAATCATGGTACCGCGTGGCCTGATCCTGGTGGTAGGGGCCACCGGATCAGGCAAATCCACCACCCTAGCCTCGATGATTAACTATCGTAACCAACAAGCACCAGGCCACATTCTGACGATCGAGGATCCGATTGAGTACCTGCATCGGCATCAGAAATCTATCGTTAACCAGCGTGAAGTGGGCTTAGATACCCACAGTTATCACGAAGCGCTGAAGAATGCGATGCGTGAGGCTCCCGATGTGATCATGATCGGTGAGATCCGTGATCAAAAGACCATGGAGGCTGCGATCACCTTTTCTGAGACCGGACATATCTGTTTGGCCACCTTGCATTCCAACAACGCCGACCAGACGATTGAACGTATTCTCAATTTTTTCATCGATGTGGCGCACAAGAACATCCTCATGAACCTGGCGCTGAATCTCAAATCAGTGATCAGTCAGCGTCTGGTGACCGGTATGGACGGACACCGCTTACCGGCGACCGAGGTACTGATCAACACGCCTCACATCCGTGACTTGCTGCGTCGTGGTGAGGTGCACGAGATCAAACCGGCGATGGAACGCAGCCTGCATGAAGGTATGCACACCTTCGATCAATCGCTGTTCAGGTTGTACCACGAAGGCAAGATCGAACTTGAAGAAGCACTATCCAAAGCCGACTCGCGCGATGGCCTGGCTTTGCGTATCCGTCTTGCTGAAGCCGGTAGTGACAGCAATGAACTTTCCACCAATGAGGATGCTTTCGGAACCGGATTCTGAGCCGGTTCCAGCTGTGGTTACGTTTAGTTTTGCTGTGGCGCATCGGGTTGCGCTTCGGGGACGGCGTGCTGAAAGGCTTGCAGTTCCATGCAGGCCGCATGAATACGCCGAATTATCGGATAAGCTTGCATGTCCAGACCCCAGCGGTAGGCGTTGTAGACCTGCGGTACCAGGCAGCAGTCCGCCAGTCCCGGTACATCGGCTTCACAGAACAGGCCCACGGCGGGATGATCATGCAGCAGTGGCTCCAGGGCATCGAAGCCGATCTTGATCCAGTGCAACATCCAGCGCTGGCGCTCAACTTCGGGGGTGCTGAACTCGCGATCGAGATACTGCAAGACCCGTTGGTTACCTAAGGGATGAATATCACAGGCGATCATTTGGGCCAGTGCGCGAACCCGGGCGCGGTCTCGTGCCAGCGATGGCAGCAGTTGGAGTTCGCCATCGTAGGCGTCTTCGAGATATTCGATAATCGCCAGCGATTGGCGGAACACCCTTTCTCCATCCAGCAGCACCGGAACCAGACCTTGCGGATTGAGTCGACGGTATGCTGCACTATGCTGTTCGCCGCCATTCTGAACCAAACTCACCGTCCGCAAGGCATAGGGTAGTTGTTTGAGATTCAGGGCGATACGAACCCGATAAGCGGCGCTGGAGCGCCAGTAACTGTAGAGAATCAATTCACCGCTCATATCCATCCCTCGGACCGAACTGTTGGTGCCAAGAGTAACGCGCCGTCGCCGCGGCGTCGAAACCGGGTTATAGAGGGCTCTTGGCGGCGGGGACGGATACCCTTCACGATGCGGGCTGTAGAATTGCTGGGTGCCCGCAGCGGCCAGGCCTTTATAGAGGTCTGGATCATCTGTTGCCATCAAGTTACGTTTCCTCACCAGGATTTGAGCATGTCCTTTCTGCGTATGTCGAATTGCGATCTTCATAACCGTCGTGTCTTGATCCGCGAAGATCTCAATGTGCCCATCGAAAACGGCCGTATAACTTCGACCCAGCGTCTTGCTGCGGCCTTGCCGACACTGCAAAAAGCCCGCGATGCTGGAGCGGCGGTAATGGTGCTGGCACACCGGGGCCGGCCCCGGGAGGGGGTCTTTGCAGCCAGCGAATCGCTGGCTCCGGTAGCGGCCTGGCTCAGTCGGGAACTGGCCCAGCCGGTACCCTTGCTGCGCGATTACCTTGATGGGGTGACGGTACAGCCGGGTGCCGTCGTGCTGTTGGAGAACTGCCGCATGAATATAGGTGAGAAGGCCGACGATCCGGCTCTTGCTCGCCGCTATGCGGCCTTGTGTGAGATTTTCGTGATGGATGCATTCGGTACGGCACATCGGGCCCAGGCATCCACCCACGGGGTGATCCAGGTGGCACCTACAGCTTGTGCGGGACCTCTTCTGGCTGCAGAACTGGATGCTCTGGGCCGCGTTTTGCAGGCACCGGCCAGGCCGCTTCTGGCTATTGTTGGCGGCTCCAAAGTATCGACCAAGCTGACCTTGCTACGAAACTTATTGACCAAGGTCGACCAGCTGATTGTCGGGGGCGGCATTGCCAATACCTTTATTGCTGCCATGGGGTACGAGGTGGGGGCTTCGCTATACGAGCCGGATCTGCTCGACGCGGCCCGGCAGATCCTCGCTCAGGCCCAGGCCTGCGGTACCGCATTGCCGATACCCAGCGATGTGGTGGTTGCCCCGGCTTTCAGTGCAGAGGCTACGCCCACCGTGAAACGGCTTGAGGCCATCAAGTCTACAGAGATGATTCTTGATATCGGCCCGCAGACGGCTGCGGATTATGCCAAACGGATCGCCGCAGCGGGCACCGTGGTCTGGAACGGCCCAGTCGGGGTATTTGAATTCGATGCCTTCGGCAAGGGCACCGAAGTTTTGGCCCAGGCCATTGCCGGAGCTAAGGCTTTTTCGATTGCCGGTGGCGGTGATACTCTGGCTGCCGCGGACAAATATGGTATCGCCGAACGCATCGACTATGTTTCTACCGGTGGCGGGGCGTTTCTCGAATTTCTGGAGGGCAAGACCCTGCCCGCTGTGGCCGCACTGGAATCTCGTGCCAAAGACTGATGTCCTGCATTGCTCATTTCTGGTCCGAGGTTTGGCCTGGACCGTTCGATGTCGAAGATGTATCCGGTAAAGTTTCCCCGGGCGCCAGCTTGAGAATAGCCTCGCGTACGCTGCGGGTGAGGATTACTCCAGCCTCATCGACGATGACCGCCAGTTCGGGGGCGAAGTCCAGCTTGCCCTGCGCATCCGGGGTAATCACCCCGCTGCTGCGGAGCTGCTGAATAAAACCCCGAAACAGAGATTTATCAAAGAATTCCGGTGCGGTCAGTTGTTGTAACAACGACAGTCTTTGTGCGGTTAGCACACAGATTCTTTCCAGCTCCAGGGCCGTCAGGGTCCCTGTCCCCGCCTTGACCAGCGCCGCGAGGGCGATGTAATAGCGCTCGAAGGTTTGCAGCAGGCTGTGGGCCAGGACCCGTAGCTGGTAAGCACTTGGATCCTGGCCTGCAGCGCGCTCGAGCACACGACCGCCACCGTGAGACTGGAGAAAATTATGCTGCACCAGAAAATCAATGGTAGCTTCCAGTTTGGCTGTGAAGCCGTTGTCGTCCCAGGGCAAAAACAGCTCGGCACGAATGAACGGATAGACCAGACGGCCCAAACGCAGGATCGATTGTTTTGCCATCCGCCGTTCATTTAAAAAGCAGGCGGCGATCCAGGCGGCCGGTACCACCAGATGCAGCACGTTATTGCGGAAGTAGCTCAGCAGTACGGCCTGGTCGCCTTCACACATCAGCACATCGCCGAGTGGATGGCGGATGCGCCGGATCCAGCCCATCTTTTCTCCGTAAGCGACAATATCGGAGGGTGAACTCGCTGTCAGTGTTACTCGGTCGGAATAGGGTAATTCGGTAAACTGCGTTTGATAGAGCCTGATCTGGGCAATAAGATCCTGTTCCGCCAGAGCGTGCTTGGGCGTGGCCAGCATGCACAGGGCCAGCAAATTAATTGGATTAGCATCAGCAGCACGGTTGATTTCGACCTGGATACGTTCGGCCAGTGTGTTGATTAAGCTGGGAAACCATACCGGTCGTTCGTCATCGTTACCGTGTGCCTCACGCCATTGCGGGGCATGCTGGTCGAGCATTTCCTTTAGTAGAATCGGTTCACCGAAATTCAGGGTGACCCGACCATAGTGCTCGCGTAGTACCTTAAATATGCTGAAAAGTCCCAGCAGGGATTCCTTTTTCTTGGCTTTGCCCGAGAGTTCGCCGCTGTAGCTTGCTCCTTCCATCAATTTTTCATAGCCGATATATACCGGTTGAAACAGTACCGGGCGATGAGGTGAACGCAGGAAAGCGCGTACCGTGATGGCCAGCATGCCACCACGGGGCGGCAGCAGGCGGCCGGTACGCGAGCGACCCCCCTCGACAAAATATTCCATGGCCACCCCACGTTGGAAAAGCTGGTCTACATAGGCGGAGAATACATTGGAATACAGTGCGTTGGCCTTGAAACTGCGGCGCAGAAAGAAGGCCCCACCACGGCGTAGAATCCGCCCGAGTAATGGCAAGTTCAGATTGATTCCGGCAGCAATATGCGGCGGTACCAGCCCATTTTGATACAGCTGATAGCTGAGCAGCAGGTAATCGGCATGACTACGATGGCAGGGTACATAAATGACTTCATGGCCGGGAGCAGCGGCCCGCAGTGAGTCAAAATGGTGCATGCCGATGCCATCGAACAAGCGGTTCCAGAAACCACTTAACAGAAACGATGCTGAGCGGACGACCGGGGGTGAGTAATCGGCTGCGATCTCCCGGGCATAGGTTTGAGCTCTATGCCAGGCAACCCGGTGGCGGATATTTTTGCGCTGGCTGGCCTGGGAAATAGCGGCCTGGACCCTTTTGCTGGCTAGTACTACATCGACCACGGTACGCCGATGGGATAGATCCGGGCCGATGACGGCACTGCGTACGCGGCGTAGATGAACACGAAGGATACGCAGTACTTTGCGGGCCATACGCGGATCGGGAAGTTCATCCTGTTCTTCGAGCAGGCTGCGCAAGGACATGGGTGGAGAGAAGTGCACAATGGTGTCGCGGCCATTGAGTAGCAGTGCCAGCAGACGCCGAAACCGCCCTACGACTACCCAGTTTTCGCTGAATAGCACCCGGAACCAGCCGCTGCTGCGATTGGGGGCTCGGCCGACATAGATGGCAACAGGTTGCAGCTGTATATCGGCCGTGCTGTGGCTGGCCAGAGCGCGCAGATATAGCAATACCGTGTCGCGATTAGCAAACCGTCGGTAAGGCCTGAATAGACCACGGCGCGGACTAAGTGCCAGGATCGGCCGACGTCGGCGGCCGGGCAGATCGGATGAGGTCTGCAGCGGTGAGGGCATGCCGGCTTCACGGCAAGCCTCGTCAAGAATCAGCAGGTCGGACAGGCCGTGGCGTTCGATGACGTATACCACCGGATGATCGATATCAAGCTGCTGCGCGGGTTCGACCGGATCGCGCTTGATACGTACCCAAGAGCGCAGCAGGCGGGCCAGCACGCGCAGGTTCCATGGCGTGTTGGCCTCTTTGACGGGGAACGAGGTAGGCATAGGCGGACGTCGGGCTTAGTGGCCCGTAGCTCCATTCGACGCAGGTACTGTGTGCGCCGTTATAGGGGGGGTGTGGGTGCCGGGTCGGGCCGGGGTGAGCGAAGTGGCTGGGGGGGTGATCGAGGCAGCCCGAGCAATGGATGCAGCCCGAGCCAACCGGGCACGAGTCTGCTGCCAATGGTGCAGTGTCTGCTGGTTGAACCAGCGCTTATTTTGATGGATCAATGTGGAATCGACCACTACGGTCTGGCCCAGCAGGTCAAAACGGGTCTCTACCACCGCGACATTGCCGTCATTGGACAGCAGTTTGACCTGAGCAGAGTTAAGTACCTGGTCAATCGATAGTCCATAGATGTGGAGTATCCGCTGCAGACCGTCCCAGAGTACGCTGTAAACATGCATAGACTGAACATAGCTCAGGTTTTCCAGCTGCTCGGCGGTTTGAATGTTCAGCGTACGTGCGGTATCCACGACAACGCCGAGTGCTCGGTGAACGCGTACCGGGTTGGTCCAATCCTGCTGGGTTGCCCAGGTCACCAGAATCTTTACGGTGGTGCGAGCCTGTTTTTTCTCGGTACTATTGAGGTCGGTTGAGCGCCCGATAATTGTATTCAGTACCGGCTCGGCCATGCTGATCATGAGTGGGATACGGGATCGGTACTTGTTGCGAAACGCCAGCAGTTGCGGTTCGAATTGGACCCAGAGTTGGTTCTTGGCACTCTTTTTGGTGAGGATCTTGATGGCCTTGGCGAAGGCGTTGCGGTCGATAGCATTAAGGCGTTGCGGAACGGGATGCTCGGCTTGCCAGCTGGCGCGCATAGCCTGGTAATCCTTGGCCGGTAGGGCGTGTTTCCACAAGTTGTCGAAGTCACCGGCGGCAAGCAGCCGCCAGGATTCCTGCACAGCCGACCGGGGCGTGGCTCCGCCAGGCTGGATAGGGGCAGACTGGTGGGAACAGCCGGTTATCAGCAGTAAACCCAGCAAGCCAGTCAGGAGCACTAAGGTGGATCGGGGAGGGGTGAAATTGCTGAACGGCATCCCGGCAGAGTAGGTGGGAGCCCGATTTCAGGCAAGCCCGAGTATTGAGGTGCACGCATCGGAGGCAACCTGACTGCCAAGATGCAAGTATCGTATATCAGTGCCGTGGTGCTTGGTCACGATCTACTGTGAAGCCATTTTTGGCGCGATTCAAAGCGGCTTCAATCGCTTCGCGTCGCCGCCCGGGTGGTAGTACCCAATCGTCATGGAACAGAACTGACAACCACCCGCCATACATGGGATTGGGCAGCAAGAACCAGCGGTTGCCGAACCATTTTGTGTAGGCGTGCAGTCGCTGCATACGAGCAGATTCGGTAGCTCCGGCGGTACTGACGAAATCACCAAGGTGAGGAGGCTCATGTTGCTGGCCCAGGTCTCCTGGTTTGCAACAACCCCGGCATAGGGGTCAAAGCGGCGCCAGTAGGGTCTCGATGTCTTGTGCGTCGAAGTGCAGCCGTTTACTGCTGCCACCATTGAACAACGCATTGGCCAGGGCGGCCTTGCGAGCCTTCATGGCCTCGATGCGCTCCTCGACCGAATTGACGGTAACCAGCCGGTATATGAAGACCGGTTTTTCCTGACCAATGCGGTGAGCACGATCCGAGGCCTGGGCTTCGGCAGCAGGGTTCCACCAAGGGTCATAATGAATCACGGTATCGGCCGCGGTGAGGTTGAGACCCACCCCGCCAGCTTTCAGCGATAATAGGAATAGTGGCACTTTACCAGCCTGAAAGCGTTTGACCGGAGTGGTTCGGTCGCGGCTGTTACCGGTCAGCAGTTCGTAGGGGATGCGCTGTTGATCAAGCTCTTGGGCAATCAACGCCAGCATGCTGGTGAACTGGCTGAATAGCAGGATGTTACGGCCTTCATCGACCAGTGCAGGAAGCATCTCCATGAGCATCTCGAGCTTGGCGGATTGCTGGATACCGTGTGCTGCCTGCAGCTTGAGTAGACGTGGATCGCAGCAGACCTGACGCAGTTTGAGCAGGGCGTCGAGAACCACAATGCCACTGTGCTCGACCCCCCGTTCGACGATGATCTGACGCAACTCCTCGCCCAGGCTCAGGCGTAAGGATTCGTACAGTTCTCGCTGGGGTCCGTACAGGCGTACGTTACGGATGATTTCGGTTTTGGGTGGTAGCTCGGTGGCGACTTCAGCCTTACTGCGGCGCAGAATGAACGGAGCAATACGCCGGTTGAGACGCAGCTGGGTCTCGTTATCGTCCTGCTTCTCGATCGGTTGTCGATAATGGCGCCGGAAACCGTGCTCATCACCGAGCAGGCCGGGCACGCACAGATCCATCTGTGACCAAAGTTCACCGAGGTGATTTTCCAGTGGGGTACCGGTCAGAGCCAGACGCCGCGGTGCATCCAGTCGCAGCAGGGCCCGGCGAGCCAAGGCACGGGGGTTTTTCACTTGCTGCGCTTCATCGAGAACTACCAAAGCGAAGCGTTGGGTTTGCAGGGCCTCCACATCACGGGGCAGCAGGGCATAACTGGTCAACACGACGGCATACTGGTGCAAGCTGGTGAAGCTGGCGGCGCGTTGCGGGCCGTGTAGGGTATGGCGGCGCAGATCAGGGGCGAAGCGGTCGAGTTCACTTTCCCAGTTGGGTAACAGGCTGGTCGGGGCGACAATCAGGACCGGGTGCTCCAGGGCACCGCTTTCACGTAGAGCCAGAAGATGGGCAATCAGCTGAACGGTCTTTCCCAAGCCCATATCATCGGCCAGAATGCCGCCGAGTTCGGCTTTTGCCAAGGCATTCATCCACCGCAAACCGTCACGTTGGTAGCTGCGCAAGGTCGTTTGCAGCCCGGCCGGAGGTTGGTCACTGGCGTTTTTGGCCACCTCAGTCAAGTGGGAGGCAAAACCGCTCAACTCATCCGGTACCTCGAAGCTGTGTACTTCCGGCAGGGCGTCGCGCAGTTCCTCCAGCCTACCGGTCTGTACCCGTGGTAGGTGCAGGTTGCCGTCTCGGCATGGCTTATCAAGATATTCGGCTAGGGGTGCCAGCAGAGCCCGAAGTATCGACAGACGTATCGGGATACGGCGGCGCTCATCAATCGGGGCATACCAGACTGCATCGTCGGGCTCATTAGGACTGCGTTGCAGACTGAACTGGTGGTCAGCCAATGCCTGGCTGACCGCCTTCAGCAGGGGTAGGCGCTGCTCATCCAGAACCAGGCCAAGATCCAGACGGAAGGTGTTCTCACCTGTCTGGGTGCCTGCTTTGACATACCATTGCAGGGGTTCTTCCAGTACCTCAAAGGGGAAACTGGGGGCGTAGTCGAACTGGAAACCATCGGGCTCGAGTTTTTCCCGTAGCCCCAGCCAGCGGGCCGGGGTATTGACCTCGAGTGCCCCGCTGTGTCCGGTGCCGGGGAACAGCCAAGCGTCTTCGGGCAGGGTATCAGCCAGATCCCAAGGTAACCCTTCCGTATCCACGGCAGGAGTCAGGCCGGCTACTTCCAGCTGCTCCATATGGGCCAGCTCCTCGGCCCGGCGACGGATAATTTCAACCAGATTCCCAGCGTGTACGCGCTGCACTTTAACTTCCCCACCGCGACCGGGCAGACGTTCGCCGCCGTAGTCGAAACATAACCTGGCATAAGCGAGCGGGATAGTGCCCGTAGCCAGACGCGTATGTCGGGTCAAAGCATGCAGGGTCAGTACCGGTTGGGGGACGAGGTCGGCCCGGTTAATGCGGTCGAATTGGGTGGGTGGGGGAATGCGCTTAGCCAGCGGTGATTGCGGCAGCGCGGCGGCGAAGCTGGTGCTTACGGAGGCTGCAAGGGGGGGGAAATCCAGTAACGCGGCCTCGTCTGCTTGACCCTCGAAGGGGGCCAGCGTGGCGTGTTCGATGTCCAGACACCACAGTCCACCGATTCGCAGCAGGTGTTGGCCAGCCTCAAGCCGAGGGTACAGACGTTGCTGGCCATCGGTTTCGATATGCCATTCCCAGACCAGTGGATGTGGGCGCCCCCGGGTCAGGCATAGACCGGCTACGCCACCAAGCAGGCAAGGTGATACATCAAGCATCTCAGTCAGCAACGCATCACCAAGATACCCTTTGAGGCGTGCATATCGGCGACCCTTACGGGCTACGTGAGGCAGCCCCAGGATGCATGCGGCCAAGCGTTGTTCGGCCAAACCCAGGGAGGCTTCGGTGAGATGATTGGCGTTGAGCGGATGGGGCCGGGGGAGGCGTTGGTTGTCTGTGAGGTCCAACAGAACCGGGGCTACATCCAGCCAGGCGGCAGCATGCTCCTCGGCGGCGATTTCGAGTAGAAAGCCCAATGCTGTCGAGGGTTGGGATGTCGATGGCTGCGGAGTTTCCAACAGGTGTCGCCAGATTGCCGGCAGTACGGAAGGTTTTCCGGTTGCGGATCGGTTGGATTTGCGGGCTGGTATTGGCAGGCTCCCCACGGGTGGTCCCTATTTAGGATTGGAGCAAACTTTCAACTCTAGCACCGAGTCACAAAATTTGCCGACTCTTTCGGTATAGTGATCAGGGATTCAGCAGCGCATGCGGGTATTCCGCTTTCTGCTCACGGGCCAACAGTTCCTGCATGCCTTCGGCTGGGGTAAGTTCACCGCGCAGTACGGCCCGGACGTGCAGACTGATCGGCAAGTCCAGATTATGGCGTTCAGCAAGGCGGCCGATTTCCTCAGCGGTAAGCACGCTTTCGACGACTTGACCGATTTCGGCAAGGGCCTGTTGGATAGGGGTTCCCTGACCCAAGGCGATTCCCAATCGACGATTTCGCGACAAGTCACCGGTGCAGGTCAGCACCAGGTCGCCCAGCCCGGCCAAGCCCATGAGGGTCTCGACGCGTGCTCCGAGAGCCAGACCCAAACGCAGCATTTCATTCATTCCGCGGGTGATGAGCCCGGCCCGCGCATTGAGACCGAGATGCATGCCATCGGCAGCCCCGGTGGCAACTGCAAGGACGTTTTTCATGGCCCCGCCGAGTTCGGCGCCAAGCATATCAGTACCGGAATAGGCGCGGAACGTAGGGCCGTGCAGGAGCCTGGCTACATCCAGGGCAAAATCGACGTTGCTGGCGTTAACGGTGACTGCAGTGGGGGCCCCCGCAGCAACTTCACGAGCGAAAGATGGGCCGCTGATGACGGCCGCCGGGTGACCGGGCAGGAGTGATTCGACCAGTTCGTGGAGAAAGCGGCCGCTGCCCGGTTCAAAGCCCTTAGTGGCCCAGGCGATGCCGGTATCGGCGCGAACGTGTGTGGCTACCTGTTGTAAGGTTGTGAAAAATGCATGACTTGGTACGGCAATCAGTACCAGTCCGGCCTGGTTAACGGTTTGACCAAGATCTGCTGAGTAAACCAGGTCGGCCGGTAATTCGAAATCGGGAAGATAACGGTGATTGCGTCGTGACGCCGCCATGTTTGCAAGGGCCGCCGCATCCCGGCCCCAGAGCCAGGTGCGGACCCCCTTATGTGCCAGGAGTCCGGCAAGAGCTGTGCCCCAAGAGCCGGCCCCCAGAATCGCAACCGGGGTTCGCCCGTTCATACCTCGCGCTCAGGCGTTGGCCGGCGGCGCTTCAGGCATGCTTTGTTGGCGCTGTTGTTCGGCATACAACGCGTCGAAGTTGATGGGGGGCAGGAAGTAAGGGGGGAAGCCGCCATTCTGAATCAGGTCAGTTACTACCTGACGGGCGTATGGGAACAGAGTGTTGGGGCAATACACCCCCAGAATTGCTTCGCGATCGGTATCCGGAAAGCCGCTGACCGAAAAAATACCAGCCTGTTGGACTTCACTCAGGTAAACCGTTTTCTCGTTCAGAGTACAGGTCAGGGTGAGCGTCAACACGACCTCGTAAGTCTGTTCGTCCAGCGCGGCGGCCTTCTGATTCAGATTTAGCTGGATCTGCGGTTGGGCCTCAGCAGCACCCATATCCTGGAATACTTGCGGGGCATTGGGAGCCTCGAAGGAGATATCCTTAACATAGATTTTTTGCAAACCAAGTTGCGGTCCGTCAGCTTGTCCCTGCGTTGCATCCTGGCCGTTGGCGGGGGTCACTTCTGCCATGGTGAAACTCCACAATCAGATGAATGGAAGCGGTCGATTGTCCCACACTGTGGCCGACCCTGCATCCACGAGGGTCACTGCCGTTACACTGCAGGCCATGGAAATCTTCAAAATCTTCACGATCGAATGTGCACACCGCTTGCCCAATGTACGGGTGGGTCACAAGTGTGCCCGCTTACATGGACATTCGATGAAAATTGAGGTGCATGTGCGTGGGGAGCCCGATCCTGTACAGGGCTGGGTATGTGACTTTGCCGAGGTCAAACGTGCTTTTCAGCCTTTGTATGAACAGCTTGACCATAACTATCTCAATGATATTCCAGGCTTGGAGAATCCAACCAGTGAGGTGCTGGCGAAGTGGGTCTGGGGCCATTTACAGTCCACTTTGCCTGGCCTTGATCGCGTTGTCGTGCAGGAAACCTGCACGGCGGGGGCCAGCTACGACGGTCGTTGAGGTCGTGTCCACTTCGCAGGGTGGCCTGGCACACATCAGCTTTGAGTTCAGCTCGGACTGGGGCGAACTTTCTGGGTGGGGCCGTTTTCAGCAATGGCTCCGGTGAAGGTGTAAGCGGCACTCGTGCGTCGCAGCATATAGATGTAGATCAAAATTGATTTTAAGTATCGCTGACTATTGAGACCCTTTCCTGAACGGGCGATAACGTGGTTCTAAAAAATGGGTAGGCTACAAAATTAAATGTTGCATTGCACAAAATAGCCTGCTAGGATGTTTTCCGTGGACGAACTCCACAGGAGATATTGAAATGAACAACACCATCGGATTTGACAATGCAGTGCAAGCGGGCCGAGCCTGGCAGGCGGCAGCGCAGAAGATTCAGGGCCTAAGTTTTGATGCGGCGAGCGAGTTGATGAACTTGCAGGTTCAGGCCGCCAGCCGTCAAGCCGAATCGATACTCACCCTAGGCCGTGAAGTTCAGGCCGCACGCGATCCTGGAGCTTTTCTTGGGGTGGTTGCCAAGGCACCGGAAGCTGCCGGTGAGCACCTCGAGTCGGTACTTGAGTTTGGCCGTAACGTGGTGACGAGCATGACTAAGCATGCGGGAATCGCTCAAGATTATTTTCAGGAACAGGCGGGACATATTGCCGCAGTAGCTGGCAATGGGTTTGCCACGTCGCAGGCAGCACCCAAGAAGACTACCGCCAAGGCTTGATTTCAGTAGCGTTAGTGTGCTTCCTGATACCCCTCCCTTCGGGAAACGCACTTTCCACGGGCCGGCATTGCCGGCCCGTTTTCTTTAGATAAAGGGAGGTTTAAAGAGACGACACACCGTCTTTAAATACTTGCTGCTGTCGGCGCGTGACTGATATAATTTGCTGACTCGGCGCCGAGTTGGCGATTTACTGTGGCCAGGATTACTACGGGATAGCCCAATGCGGAATTCCATCGCGTACGGCTGGACTGTAGTGTCAAGAACTGTTGGCTTGCAGTGCTTGGCCAGTTTGGGCTTAGCTACTGTGTATTGGATTGCACAAGGGGGGCACGCGGCACTTGCAGCCGGTCTGGGTGGAATGAGCGTCGCTTTGGGCAACGCACTGTTCGCAGTGCGCATGTTTGGTGCACGTCCGGTTCCACCTCGCCAGGCCTTGCGAGCCTTATATGCTGCAGAGATTGTAAAAATTATGTTGGTGACGGGGGTGCTAATTCTCGCCCTCACCGTGTGGAAGCTGGCCTTCGGGCCGATCATTGCGGGCCTGGTGCTCGCGCAAATCGTGTTCTGGATCGCTCTCGTCGTAGTCAGGTGAATCGATGGCAGATATTGCCCCACAAGAAAGCATGACCGAGTACATCAACCATCATCTGCATCATTTGCAATGGAAGGTTGGGTCGGGTGCTTTCTGGACCATCAACATCGATACCGTCATCGTCACCTTGGTGTTGTTGAGCCTGTTTCTGGCCGTTTTTATACCCGTGGCACGACGAGCGACTTCGGGGGTTCCTGGTAAATTCCAGGCATTGGTCGAATCGATTCTGATGTTCGTCGATGATTTGGTTCGTGAAACCTTTCATGGCTCCAGCAAGTTTATCGGTCCGCTGTCACTAACGATTTTCGTTCTAACGTTCCTGATGAACTTCATGGATATCATTCCCGTGGACTTGCTACCATCCACGGCGGCGATCCTGGGGGTGCACCATTTACGGGTCGTACCCACTGCCGATCTAAACACCACCCTGGGTATGTCCCTGGGGGTATTTTTGCTGGTTCAGTACTTCGGATTACGTCACAAGAGTGTGGGCATGTTCTTCAAGGAAATGTTCACGGTCCCTTTTCAGGCCGATCAGCCTGTGCTCAAGGTTCTGCTGGCCTTACCCAACCTATTGCTACGAGTGATCGAGGAAACGGTACGGCCGATTTCTCTGAGTTTGCGACTGTTCGGTAACATGTATGCCGGAGAGTTAATCTATATCCTGATCGCAGTATTGACCCTGGGCATGGGTTTGTCGCACGGGATGACTTATATCATGGGACCGGTGCAGTTTCTGGCAGACTTTATATGGACGATTTTCCATCTACTGATCATTACCCTGCAGGCCTTCATTTTCATGATGCTGACCATTGTCTATCTGAGCATGGCGGCGGAACAGCACTAGTTTTCATCCACCCTATTTAAATTCTCACTACGGAGAGCACCATGGAACACGTCACTGCGATCGCCAATGTCATGAGTATGACCATGATTGCCGCCAGTCTGTTGATCGGGCTTGGAGCGCTGGGTGCCGCGATTGGCTTCGGCATCCTCGGCGGTAAGTTTTTAGAAGGCGCATCACGCCAGCCCGAGTTGACCCCGATGCTGCAGATCAAGATGTTTATTGTCGCCGGATTGCTTGATGCCATCCCGATGATTGGTGTGGCGATCGGTTTGTTGCTGATTTTCGCCAATCCATTCCTGTCGCAGTTGGGCCTCAAGTAATCGGTACCGTACCAGACCCGGTTATGAAGCAGTAAGGAACGAGTGATGAATATCAATCTGACCTTGATCATCGAGGGCTTGGCGTTTTTTGCCACGGCGTGGCTGGTGATGAAGTATGGATGGCCGCCGATGATGGCGGCTATCGAGGAGCGGCAGAAGAAAATTGCCGAGGGCCTAGCTGCCGCTGAACAAGCGCGGCTCGAACTCAAGGAGGCGGATGCCAGGGTTGAGGTGGAAATACACCAGGCCCGGCAGCAGGCGGCGGAAATTGTTGAACACGCACACCGTCACGCCAGTCAGATTCTGGATAAGGCTCGTGAAGATGCTCAGGCTGAGCATAATCGGCTGAAGGCTGCGGCCGCAGCGGAAATTACTAGTGCCACGGAACGGGCTCGCAGCGAATTGCGCTCGCAGATTGCGACACTGATCGTTGATGGAGCGGGTCATATTCTGCAGCGTGAAGTGGATGCCAATGCGCATTACAAGCTGCTTAACGAATTGGTAGCAGAGCTCTGACTATGGCTGAGGCACTGACTCTGGCTCGACCCTATGCTCGTGCCGCTTTCAGCCTGGCCCGCCAAGGCGAGCAGTTGGAAGCTTGGTCGAGGTGGCTGGGTTTTGCCGCACAGGTTGCCCAAGAGCCTAGCGTATTGCGATTGAACGGAGATCCCCGTTTTGGTATCACCCAAGCAGTAGCTTTGTACTTGCCGCCGGATTGTGAAGGCGAATCACTCTTTGCACGCTTCCTTGGGGTGCTTGCGGAGGTGACCCGACTGCCGTTGCTGGCCGTGATTCAGCTCGAATTCGAGCAACTCAAGCGCATTGCTGAAGGTAGCATCGAGGTTTGTGTAAGCACCGCCAAGCCGTTATCTGCAGAGATCCAGCAGCGTTTGTGCACAGCCTTGGGCCACCGTTACGGGCGGCGTGTGGAATTGCACTTAAGCGAAGATCCTGATTTGATCGGTGGGGTACGTATCGAAGCGAACGGCGAAGTGATCGACGCCAGTGCCCAAGGTCGTTTGCAGCGGCTGGCGCACGCCTTGGTCCAATAACGTGAACCCGCAACATCCATTGAAGACCGGTCTACCTGACATGATATCCAGGAAACATCCATGCAGATTTCTCTGAATCCCTCCGAGATCAGCGAGTTGATCAAATCCCGTATCGAGCACTTCAAGCTTGATGCCGAAATACGTAATGAGGGCACTATCATCAGCGTTGCCGACGGCATCGTACGTATTCACGGCCTGGCCGAGGCTATGCAGGGTGAAATGATTGAATTACCCGGCGATACCTTTGCCTTGGCGCTCAATCTTGAGCGCGATTCGGTCGGTGCGGTCGTGCTGGGCAACTACCAGCATCTATGCGAGGGCGACAAGGTTCGTACTACGGGACGGATCCTCGAAGTTCCGGTTGGTAAGGCACTCCTGGGGCGAGTGGTTAATGCTCTGGGTCAACCTATCGATGGACGTGGTGGCATCGCGGCCGCGGGGACCAGTCCGATCGAGAAGGTGGCCCCCGGCGTGATCTGGCGTCAGTCCGTTAACCAGTCTGTACAGACGGGCTACAAATCCATCGATTCAATGGTGCCGATCGGGCGGGGCCAGCGCGAATTAATTATTGGTGACCGGCAGACCGGTAAGACTGCCCTGGCGGTCGATACCATCATCAATCAGAAAGATACCGGGGTAAAGTGCATTTATGTAGCGATCGGACAGAAGCAGAGTTCGGTTGCCAACGTCGTCCACAAACTCGAAGAATACGGGGCTCTGGAGCACACCATTATTGTAGTTGCCTCGGCATCCGAATCCGCGGCCATGCAGTACCTAGCCCCGTATGCCGGCTGTACTATGGGTGAATACTTCCGAGATCGTGGCGAGGATGCCCTGATTGTCTATGACGACCTGACCAAGCAGGCTTGGGCTTACCGGCAGATTTCTCTGCTGCTGCGTCGGCCACCGGGCCGTGAAGCCTATCCTGGCGATGTGTTCTATCTGCACTCGCGGTTGCTGGAACGTGCGGCCCGGGTCAGTGCCGCTTACGTCGAGCAGCAGAGTAACGGTACCGTTCAGGGCCAGACCGGCTCGTTGACCGCCTTGCCGATCATTGAGACCCAGGCGGGAGACGTATCCGCTTTCGTACCGACCAACGTGATTTCCATTACTGACGGGCAGATTTTTCTGGAAACCGATCTGTTCAATGCGGGCATCCGGCCGGCCGTGAATGCGGGTATTTCAGTCTCCCGCGTTGGGGGTGCCGCGCAGACCAAGATCATCAAGAAGTTGGGGGGTGGGGTACGTCTGGCTCTGGCCCAGTACCGCGAACTGGCGGCCTTTGCCCAGTTTGCCTCAGATCTGGATGAGCAGACCCGCAAGCAGCTTGAACAGGGTCAGCGGGTGACCGAGCTGATGAAGCAGAAACAGTACGCGCCACTGTCGGTATCGGAAATGGCGACAACTCTGTATGCCGTTGACAAAGGCTATCTCGACGATCTCAAAATCTCCGATATGTTGTCCTTTGAAGACGCTCTACACACCTTCATGCACCAGGAATATGCGGCTCTGATGCAAGACATCGATAGCAGTGGCAATTGGGATAAAGAGGTCGAAGCAAAACTCCGCGAGGCGATCAAATCATTTAAGAAAACGGGTAGTTGGTGAAACGAAACACACAGCGATGGCTAACATTGCCGCTGTACAAGATCCAGTAAACTGATTGCATTCCACTCAACGAAGTACAAATCACGGCGATGAACTGATGGCAGGCGCACGAGAAATTCGCACCAAGATCAAAAGTGTGCAGAACACCCTCAAGGTCACCCGCGCACTGGAGATGGTCTCTGCATCGAAGATCCGCAAGGCCCAGGATCTGATGCGGGCTTCGCGGCCCTATGCACACACCATGCGGCAGGTGATTGGGCATATCGCCCGTGCCAGCATCCATTACAAGCATCCGTTCCTGGTCGCCCACGAGCAGGTTAAGCGTGTGGGTTACGTAGTGGTCGGAACCGACCGTGGGCTATGTGGCGGCTTGAACGCCAATCTACAGCGTACCCTGCTCGCTGATATAGCCAGGTGGCAGCAACAGGGTGCCGAGGTGGTGGTAGTGGCAATCGGCCAGAAGGCCCTACATTTCTTTCGACGTTTGAAAGGTATTGAATTAGTCGGTTCGGTTACTCACCTTGGGGAGCGCCCGGAAATTGGTAAACTGATTGGGGTGGTTAAGATTATGTTGGATGGCTACGCCGATGGGCGTATTGACCGGGTACATCTGGCCTTCAATGATTTCATTAACACCATGAGCCAGAAGCCGACACTTGATACCCTACTGCCTTTGCCGCCCGCTATCGACATGCAGGCGACCTATGACTGGGACTACCTGTATGAGCCCGAAGCATCACAAGTACTCAACCACGTTTTGACCCGCTACATCGAAGCCTTAGTGTATCAAGGTGTGTTGGAAAACCTTGCCAGCGAGCACGCGGCCCGGATGGTGGCGATGAAGAGCGCCTCGGATAATGCCACAGAGTTTATCGATGAACTCACTTTGGTTTACAACAAGGCCCGGCAGGCGGCGATCACCCAGGAGATTTCAGAGATTGTAAGCGGTGCAGCAGCGGTATAACGCAGAGCCAGGCCAGATATTTCCGATTTGTGGTAACGCTACGAATCAACAGCAACAAAGATTTTGGAGTGCAACAAATGAGCCAGGGCAAACTTGTACAGATCATCGGTGCGGTAGTGGATGTGGAATTCCTGCGCGATCAGGTACCTAAGGTCTATGATGCTCTCAAGATACAGGGCACCGATATCACCCTTGAGGTACAGCAACAGCTGGGTGACGGGGTAGTACGGACCATCGCCTTGGGATCTACCGACGGTTTGCGTCGCGGCTTGATTGCTGACAACACCGGTACGGCTATCAAGGTGCCGGTCGGTACCGGGACCTTGGGTCGTATCATGGATGTGCTGGGTCGGCCGATTGATGAAGCCGGGCCTATCAAAGCCGAGGATCAGTGGGTTATCCACCGCTCCGCTCCGGCCTATGAAGACCAGACTGCAGCCAATGAGCTGCTGGAAACCGGGATCAAAGTAATCGACCTGATGTGCCCCTTCGCCAAGGGTGGCAAGGTTGGCCTGTTTGGTGGGGCCGGGGTCGGCAAGACGGTCAACATGATGGAACTCATCAACAATATCGCCAAGAAGCATGCCGGTTTGTCGGTGTTCGCAGGGGTCGGTGAACGGACGCGTGAGGGCAACGATTTCTATCATGAGATGAAAGATTCGAATGTCCTCGACAAGGTGGCAATGGTATACGGACAGATGAACGAGCCGCCTGGCAACCGTTTGCGGGTGGCCTTGACCGGCCTGACCGTGGCTGAGTACTTCCGCGATCAGAAAGACGAAGCGGGCAAGGGTCGCGACGTGCTGTTCTTCGTTGATAACATTTATCGCTATACCCTGGCTGGAACCGAGGTATCGGCGTTGCTCGGACGGATGCCCTCGGCGGTGGGTTATCAGCCCACCCTGGCAGAGGAGATGGGTGTACTGCAGGAACGAATCACCTCGACCAAGTCCGGTTCGATTACATCAATTCAGGCGGTCTATGTACCTGCCGATGACCTGACCGACCCATCCCCGGCGACAACTTTCTCGCATCTTGATGCGACCGTGGTGTTGTCACGCGATATCGCCTCATTGGGGATCTATCCGGCGGTAGATCCATTGGATTCGACCAGTCGTCAGCTCGATCCAAACATCATCGGCAACGAGCACTATGATATCGCGCGGCAAGTACAGGGTACGCTGCAGCGGTACAAGGAGCTCAAGGATATCATTGCCATTCTGGGTATGGATGAATTGGCCGAGGAAGACCAGCGCACGGTAGCCCGGGCGCGCCGCATTGAGCGGTTCTTTTCCCAGCCATTCCATGTTGCCGAGGTCTTTACCGGTTCACCGGGTAAGTACGTGACGCTCAAGGAGACGATTCGTGGTTTCAAGATGATCCTTGCCGGCGAATGTGACGATCTGCCCGAACAGGCTTTCTACATGGTCGGTAATATCGACGAGGCCTTCAAGAAGGCCGAAGTCATGGCTATTGAGGTCTGAGCACTCAGAGTATGGGTCAACAGAGAGCCACAACATGAGCACTATTCGCTGCGACATCGTCAGCGCCGAGGCTGAGATCTACCATGGCGAAGCCACTCTGGTCGTTGCCAGTGGGGAGATGGGTGAGCTAGGCATCGCCCCCCGCCATGCTCCGCTAATTACCCGGCTCAAGCCGGGGCAGGTACGGGTCATCGATACCAGTGGTGAAGAGCACAGCTTTTATGTTTCCGGTGGGATCCTCGAAGTTCAGCCCCAGGTGGTAACCGTGCTGGCCGACACCGCCATGCGGGCCCGCGACATCGATCAGGCTGCGGCACTCAAAGCCAAGCAGGCCGCCGAGCAGGCTTTGGCCAACCGTAGTGATGCCATCGGCGTGGCTGAAGCCCAGTCCCGACTGGCCGAAGCTACGGCCCAGTTGCAGGCTTTGGAACGGCTACGTAAACAGCTCAAGCACTAAGTTGGTTATTCCGACATTCGCAACCTTCCATTGCCAACATAAGCACCGGTTGCGCGTTGCTTGTCCACTGCATAATCATGCCGGACGCAGAACGCCTCCAAGCGGGTGACACCGCAGGGCCGTGCCAGTAAATAAAAATTCCTTCATCCCGGGCGTAGACCCGGGATCCACGATCTGGTGGTAGCGTTCGGGCAAGTCCCAATCGTGATTCGGGCTGAAGCCTGCCGTTAGCACTATTATCCAACAGGCATTGACAGTTTGCTTGCAAATGGTTTGAATCGTTGTTTTGTGGCGCGAGTGCAACGCTTATGTGCGGATTTATCGCAATCTTCGATCCGCAAGGTGATGCCCAGTCCCTGCGGCCACTAGCGTTGCAGCAGGCGCGACGGTTGCGCCATCGGGGGCCGGATTGGAGCGGTATCTATGCCGATGACTATGCGGTGCTGGCCCATGAACGGCTGGCGATCGTGGATGTGGCGCATGGCGCGCAGCCGTTATTGAGTTGTGATGGTGAGCAAGTTTTGGCGGTTAATGGTGAGATCTACAATCACCGCGAGTTGCGCCAGAGCCTGGGTGAGTACCCCTTCCGAACCGATTCTGATTGCGAAATCATCCTGCCGTTGTGGCGGCAATGGGGGCCGGAGTTTCTACCCAGGCTCAAGGGCATGTTTGCCTTCGCGCTGTGGGACAAAGTCAGCGGAGGATGGTTGCTGGCCCGGGATCCGCTCGGCATTATTCCGCTGTACACAGGCCGTGATGAACATGGCCGCCTGTATGCTGCCTCCGAGATGAAAGGCTTACCGAAGAGCTGCGTCAGTATCGAGGACTTTCCACCGGGCTGTTATCTAACCAGCGAGATGACGGCTCCCAAGCCCTATTATCAACCGGATTGGCGCGAGTACGACGCGGTTGCCGCGTGTCCGGCCGATCCCAACGTATTGCGGGAGGCCCTGGAACACGCTGTGCACAGTCATCTGATGACCGATGTACCCTACGGAGTGTTGCTCTCCGGCGGTTTGGATTCATCACTGATTGCTGCTATTACTGCACGTTATGCGGCGCGTCGGGTAGAAGACGATGATCAAAGTGCCGCCTGGTGGCCGCGCTTGCATACCTTTTCGATTGGCTTACCAGGGGCCCCGGATCTACTGGCCGCGCAAACTGTTGCGGATAAGCTGGGAACAGCTCATCACCCCTTCCAGTACACCGTACAGGAAGGGCTGGATGCTCTCAGCGATGTGATTTACCACATTGAGAGCTACGACGTAACCACTATCCGGGCCTCGATACCCATGTACCTGCTGGCCCGCCGCATTCGTGCCATGGGCATCAAGATGGTGCTCTCTGGGGAAGGTGCTGATGAATTATTCGGCGGCTATTTGTATTTCCATATGGCCCCCGATGATCGTGAGTTTCATGACGAGCTGGTGCGCAAGCTCGACGCGTTGCACAAGTACGATTGTTTGCGCGCCAACAAGGCGATGGCGGCCTGGGGAGTAGAGGCCCGGGTGCCTTTTCTGGATCGTGATTTTATCGATGCGGCGATGCATACGGCTCCGGCTGCCAAGCGCCCCGGCCAGGGTCGTATGGAGAAAGCCATCCTCCGTGAGGCGGGTCATGACCTACTCCCTGAGGCTATCCTCTGGCGGCAAAAGGAGCAGTTCTCCGATGGAGTGGGCTATTCATGGATTGATACCTTGAAAGAGCACGCCGAAAACGTGGTCAGTGATGCACAGATGGCCATGGCAACGACGCGATTTCCATACAACCCCCCAAGTACTAAAGAGGCGTACCTGTACCGTAACCTGTTTACCCAGCATTATCCGGGCGAAATGGTTGCCAGACTGGTACCAGGTGGCCCAAGTATTGCCTGCTCAACACCGACTGCCTTTCGATGGTCCCAGGCTTTCGCAGACCATGCCGATCCTTCCGGACGGGCCGTGGCCACGGTCCATGAATAGGGTGCAATATCGGTCAAAACCTGAGCCGCAGTTTCACCCTTGCGGGTTTTCAGCTACTTTGCCTAGGTAGCCAATGACCAAAGTGATTTGATACATGCTTCCACTGTATGTGATCGTGCTCGCCGCGGGTGAGGGCAAGCGGATGCGTTCCGAGCAGCCTAAGGTGCTGTTGCCTCTGGCGGGAAGGCCGCTGCTTGCACATGTGCTGGATTGCGCACGGGCCCTCGATCCAATGCGCATCAACGTCGTCTATGGCCACCGTGGTGAGGCGGTCCGCAGCGCTTTTTCCAGTGCCCAGGATTTGCACTGGATACATCAGGCCGTACAGCGTGGCACCGGCCATGCGGTGCGTTTGGCGTTGGAGGATATTCCCGAGCAGGCCCGGGTTTTAGTACTCTACGGCGACGTACCGCTGTTACGTCCCGGGGTGTTGCAGCGCTTGGTCGATGCCCGTACCCCGCTGGTCTTGCTGGTTGCGGAGGTACTTGACCCCACTGGATATGGTCGAGTGATGCGCGACGGCCTGGGCCAGGTTCGTGCCGTTATTGAAGAACGCGATGCCGATGCCGAGCAGCGTAGTATCCGCTGGATCAATACCGGCATTCTGGCCGCGGATGCCCGGCGCTTAAGAGTATGGGCGGCGAATGTCCGTGATACCAATGCGCAACGCGAGTTCTATCTGACCGATATTTTTGCCCAGGCGGCCGAAGAAGGGCTACCCGGCTTGTGCATCGAGGTGCCGGATGTCAAAGAGGTGTTGGGGGCTAACGATGCTATGCAACTGGCCGAACTCGAAGCGCACTTTCGAGAGCGCGCGGCCTTGGAAATAATGCGTAAGGGCGTGCGGCTTGCCGATCCACGTCGCTTCGATCAGCGGGGTTCCGTGCGGGTGGGGCATGACGTTGAAATTGACATTGATGTCATTCTGGAAGGTGAGGTGGAGCTTGGTGACGGTGTGCATATCGGCCCGTTTTGCCAACTTCGTGATGTCCGGCTGGGCCCCGGCACCGAGGTGTTGGGGCACTGTGATTTGCAAGGCGTAGTGACGGATGGACTGTGCCGGATTGGTCCGTATGCCCGCTTGCGGCCGGGTAGTGAGCTGGCCGAAGGTGCAGCGGTGGGGAATTTTGTCGAGATGAAAAATACCCGGCTCGGTGCCCATGCCAAGGCCGGCCATCTCAGTTACCTGGGTGATGCGAATATCGGCCAGCACGTCAACATCGGGGCCGGTACGATTACCTGCAACTATGACGGCCACAGCAAGCATCACACGGAGATCGGCGAGGAAGCGTTCATCGGCTCCAACACGGCGCTGGTAGCACCGGTGCATATTGGAGCTCGGGCTACAGTAGGAGCCGGCTCGGTCATTACCAAAAATGCGCCCGCCGGTCAGTTGACCCTGGCCCGTACTCGGCAGGTCACAGTTCCCACCAAGCATGAAGAATGCGGTAAGACCGACGGTTGAACGCCCTAACCAGGGCTTTAGTGTAGATACCAGCCGTCAAGCTCGACCAGCAGTTCGCTACGGCAGATGTCACCCTGCAGGATCAGGCTTGGCAACGCCGCACCGTAACGCTGGCGGATCGCCTTAGCCACGGCATTGGCATCCTGGGGGTGGCGTACATAGGCCTTGAGCAGGCTGCCGGCAGGCAGGCTTTTAGTATAGCCGGCGGCTTGATGTAGATGGTCGAGATTGGTAAAGGTTTCATGCAACTGCGCTGCCATATTACGTGGATGCGTCGAAGCGTGGCCAACCACGGCTGCGGTACCGGATATAGCTAGGCCAAGGTTGTTTGGCAAGCGCAGTGCCCGGGCGAATCCCGGTGGGGTGGGTCCATAATTATGTGGATAACACCAGGCTGAAACCTGCCGCGGGTTTTCCACCCGCTGCCCGTTTTGGACGGCTGCCAACCAGTACACAATCAATCCGCGATGGGGATCCTGATGGCCGATGGCGGTGGCGGCTGGGTAGCCCGCGTTTCCAAAGGCATTGCCCATTCCCACTGCGCGACCATTGCAGAACAGGCGATAGCGTTCCTGATCCCCCGTCCCCTGGTTGATGTCGCGCAGGTAATTCCAGATACGCAGCACATGATGGGCACTATGTCGCTGCTGAAATTCAGCCATACGTCGATAGGCCTCAGTTGCGGCGGTCTCAATGGTTGTAGCGTTGGGGTCGGCAATTTCGAGCCAGGCGAACAGCCAACCACCTCCTTCAGCAAAATGCACCCCGGCCTCGACTCCGCTATGGATGGGAGCATCCACGTGCCAGTATTCGTACATCCCGGGGTGGCTCAGTACGGGCAGAGGCAGTGACAATAAGCGCGGCTGAGTGATCGGGTCGGCGAAACTGAATCCGGCCAGCAGTTCAGTGGGGACCGGCTCCCTGGAGTCCGCGTAAGCAACCCGCAACAAGGCCGGTTCGGTCATGAGCAACGATGCTGGAGAATGGCTGGACAAGGCTTTCAGCTGATTTTGGCGCAAACCCTGTAATGGTACACTCTCACGACCCAAAACAAACGCCACGATGATGGCAGGAGTCGTACGATCATGAGCGAGCAGAGCGCGGCCGAACGGGACTTGGCCGAACTGATTGTCAGCAGTCTCAACCTCGAATCGGTACGTCCCGAGGATATCGATCCGCAGGCCGAGCTGTTTGGCGGTGAGCTCGGGCTTGACTCGATCGACGCGCTGGAACTGGCGCTGGCGGTGTCGCGACGCTATGGCGTGCAGCTGCGTTCGGACACTCCTGATAATCGGCAAATCTTCTCCAGCCTGGGTACGCTCAGCACCTACATCGAACAACAGCGCCGGAGCGAGTGTGTATTGTGAGCAGGACACGGGCGCGTGGGGTGTCCGGAGCACTGCTGATGCTGGCATGGGTAGGTTTGGCCCACTGGGCGGGGCATTACGATAATCGTTGGCTGAGTGCCGCTGCGCTGGCCATGCTGAGTGGTTTGATTCTCTGGCCTTGGCTTGGACAGTATCGCTTTGGCGGTATTCTGGCAGCTTGCCTGGCCGCGCTCCTGGCTGGAATACTGGTGCTGCTCGGTCCTGCTGCAGCGGTACTTATGACCCTGCCGCCGGTTCTGATCCCGGCAGCGCTGGCTTTGGGGTTTGCAGGCAGTCTGCGTTGTGGACGGCAAGCTTTGATTACCCGTTTTGTACGGATCAGCGAGGGGCCAGAGCGTGCTGAGCAAGCTGAGGTGGTGCGCTATACCCGCCGTCTGACGGTACTATGGGCTCTCCTGTTGGGGGTACTGGCCCTGGTGGCGCTGGTACTGGCCTTGCTGGCTGTACCCAATGGGTTACTGCAGGGCTTTGGTTGGATGCCGCCCTGGCCGCTGTCTCGAACGGTTTGGAATGCCTGGGCAAACGGCTATGCGTATGCGGTCCCAGGGCTGGCTTTTCTGTTGGAATGGTGGCTGCGCCCGCATCTACTATCGGGAGCGACGTCTCCACCCCCCTGGGATTTTGCGCGCGCGCTGTGGCGACATTGGCCCGAGTTGCGAGGGACGCCGCGATGAAACAGCATTGGTCTTGCATCTGGACGGTGCCCGCAACCCATCCGGCCTTGCCGGGGCATTTTCCCGGCCGCCCCCTGGTTCCGGGTGTGCTCCTGCTGGAGGTTCTCGCCGCGACCCTCGAAGCCCGACTCGGCAGTCATATCGCATGCCTCAACGAGGTGAAATTTCTGCACCCCTTGCAACCTGATGAAACGGCTGAATGGCATGTCGAGGTGGATGGCCGGCAAGCCTGTTTCGAAGTCACCCAGGCTGCGGCGCAGATCGCGCGTGGCCGGGTGGAGCTGGCGAGATGAGCAATACCTGGCAGGGTCGCCGCGAAGGCGGAGGATATATTGCCTTGTGGCTGATACGTGGCATCGGTTTGCGGATGGGCCGTCCCTTGGCGCGGGCGCTGCTGTATCCGATCACCCTGTATTTCTTTCTGCGACGAGGTCCGGAACGGCGCGCATCACAGGCGTATCTGCGGCGCTTGTGGGGGCGCCCGGCACGGCAGCGTGAGGTGTTGCAGCACATTTATGTCTTTGCCAGCAGCATCCTGGATCGCGCCTTCTTGCTGCACCGGGGCGAGCGCGGCTATCACTTCGAGGTTGAGGGTTTGGATCTGCTTGAACAGACCCTGGCTCAGGGGCGTGGGGTGTTGTTGTACGGCGCTCATCTGGGTAGTTTCGAGGCCTTGCGAACTCTGGCCGCACGCCACCCGGACTTGCAGTTACGAGTGGTCATGGATCGTACCCAGACCCCGGCCATGAATGCCCTGCTTGAGGAACTGGATCCCCAGCTGGCTAAAAATGTGATCGATGTGGGAGCCGACCGTTATACGGTAGCCCTGGCCGTATCCGAGGCGGTTCAGGAAGGGGCCATTGTCGCCTTGTTGGCCGATCGCGCCCGGCACCATGAGACTACGCGGAGTGTGCCGTTTCTAGGTGATCCAGCCCCATTTCCGGTATCTCCATGGCGGCTTGCCGCTGCAGTACGGGCGCCGGTGCTGCTGTGCTTTGCCATCGAGCGGGGTAACCGCAATTATCTACTGCGCTTTGAATCCTTTGCCGAGCGTATCGAGTTGCCGCGAACCCGGGGCGACGCCACCCTGGATTCGGTATTGATGGCGTATGCGGCGCGGCTGGAAGCGTTGCTGCGTGAATATCCCTACCACTGGTTCAATTTCTATGATTTCTGGAAACCTCATGTACAGGCTACTGGCGATCTTGGTCTTGCTGCTGCTGAGCCTACCGGCGAGCGCGGCCATCTCGCCTGAGGCCCTGGTTCGGAGCCTGGCACAACCGGTTCCGGCACGCACCGCTTTCATTGAAGTACGTTTCATGAATGTGCTGGATCGGCCGTTGATATTGCGCGGTGAGTTGGCCTGGTTGGGGGGTAGCCACTTGCAGCGTACGGTGGTTTCGCCCTACCGAGAACGCAGCGAGATCAACAGCGGTCAGATTACGGTCACCCGGTCGGGGCAGGCTCCACGACATTTTTCATTGGACCGCGCTCCCCAGCTACGCGATTTGTTGATAAGCTTCACGGCTTTACTGGCCGGTCGGCCTACACAATTGCTGCAACGTTTCGAGGCGCGGGTCTGGGGTAACCCGACCTCCTGGACGCTGAACCTGCGCCCGCGTGACGCCAAGGTGGCTCGACAGATCCAGGCTCTGAATATTGATGGTGATGGAACCGCACTACGCTGCATGCGGGTTGATGATACCGACGGCGACACCAGCTTCACCCTGCTGGGCGTCCTCGGTCATGCCCGGCTACCCAAGCCCTTGACACCCGCAGCACTGGTGCGGCTTTGTGCTGCTGCACCATGAACTCCAGGTGGTGGGTACTGGGGGCCTGGCTGCTGGTGCTGGCCCTGCTGGGTATTGCGGTGGTGACGCACCTGCGGATCAGCACCGACTTACGGGCTTTCATGCCACCGGCGCGTACCGCTCAGCAGAGGCTGCTGCTGAATGAAATTGGCCAGGGCCCGGGTTCGCGCTTACTGATGTTGTCGATCCGTGGTGCTGCCGTCACGCGTTTGGCCGAACTCAGCCAGCAACTTGCCACAGTCATGCGGGCTGATTCACGTTTTACCCGCGTGCTCAATGGTGAAAATACCCTGGTCTCGATCGCCCCCAGCCTATTGCCGTATCGCTATCTGTTAAGTCCGGCGCTGGACCATCAACGCCTGGATGCCAGCTATCTGCATGCCCAGTTACAACAGCGCTTAGAGGACCTCGGCTCACCTGCAGCGGGCTTGCTCAAGCCACTTCTGCCCAGCGACCCAACCCTGCAAACCCTGCAGTTGGCAGAGCGCTGGAAACCTGTGGCGGCACCTCGATTGCAGCATGGCGTGTGGTTTGCCCACGGTCGGGCACTGTTACTGGTGGAAACCCGTGCGGGGGGCTTTGATATTGCCGCCCAACGCCGGACGATGGCTGCGGTACGAGCCCACTTCGCAGCACTTCCGGATGTGGGCAAGGCCCGTCTTGAATTGGCCGGGACCGGGCCCATTGCGGTGGCTGTAGATGCCCGCACGCGCCACGAATCCGACATCATCGGCCTGGTGGATATGCTGGGGTTTCTGGCCTTGCTGTTACTTGCCTATCGCAGTTTCGCCAGTATCGGCCTGATTGCCCTACCCATCCTTAGTGCGGCGTTGGCCGGACTGGCGGCACTGGAGCTGGGGTTTTCAAGCGTGCACGGGATCACCCTGGCCTTCGGCTTCACCTTGCTGGGGATTGCCCAGGAGTATCCGATTCGAGTGTTGAGCCAACGCCGGGCCGGTGAGGATCCGTTGCCCAGTGTACGGGCTTTGTGGCCGACCTTGCGTATTGCCATCGCTTCGGCGGCGATCGCCTTCCTAGCCTTTTTTGCATCCTCGGTACCGGGTTTGCAGCAGCTTGCTGTGTTTACCATCACCGGGCTGTTGGTCGCTGGTTTATGCACCCGCTACCTGCTGCCACCACTGTTACCGCGACACTTTCACGATGCCGTGGATACGCCGGGCTTGGCGAGCCTGGCCAGGTGGCTGCGAGGCTTGCCACGTCCACGGTGGCTGCCCTGGTTGCTATTACTAGCCGGAGGATTAACAGTGGGGCTGGCCCCAGGACCTTTTTGGCAGAACAACCTGGCGGCGCTGACCCCGGCCCCCCAGGGGTTGCTGCAGCGCGATGCACGATTACGGGCCGCTTTGGGAGCCCCTGATGTGCGTTATCTGCTGGTCTTGCAGGCACCAACCGCTCAAGCAGTGCTGAGCTTGTCCGAACACATCGCGCCGCTGGTGCGCGCCCTGGAACACCAAGGCGCGGTGCGTTCGGTGAGTCTACCCTCCCGTTATCTGCCCAGTGTGGCCACCCAGCGGGCCCGTCAGGCACGCCTGCCGGATCGGAGTCAGTTGCAGGCCGCCTTGCAGCAGGCCGAACGGGGATTGCCGTTCCGGGCCGGGTTATTCCAGCCCTTTGTGCAAGCCGTTGAGCGCGCCCGCCAGCTCCCGCCGATGACGCCTGCCATGTTCGAGAAGACGCCGTTCGGGCCATTATTGTCCAGCATACTGGTACAACGGGGAACGGTTTGGTACGGGCTGGCCACGTTGAGTGGACTGCGCGACACACACGCTTTCGAGGGGCTGCGCCAGGCCAGTCATGGTGCAGTGCGCTTACTCGACCTTAAGGCGGCCTCGGAATCCCTGGTTGCGGCCTATCGAACGCGGATCCTGCAGGCCCTGTTGGTGGCCACGCTGCTACTAGGCATGGTGGTCGCAGTGGGATTGCGTAGCCTGCGTGGTGCAGTACAGGTACTGACCCCCATGTTATTGGCAACGTTCCTGGTGCTGGCCGTGCTGCGGGGAGCGGGCGTAGCGCTGAACCTGTTCCACCTGGTTGCCCTGATGCTGGCGGCGGGTCTCGGGCTGCATTACGCATTGTTTTTTCATCGTGATCCCGAGGATCCAAGGGATCGCTTGCGTACCCTACATGCCACGTTGATGTGTGTACTGACCGCGCTGCTGGTATTTGGCATGCTGGCTTGGTCCTCGCTACCGGTGCTACGGGCAATCGGTGTTAGCGTGGGGCTGGGGGTGTTGTTTCATTTCTGTCTATCGTTGTTGCTGGCCCGGCCGCATACGGAGTCCACGGAGCAGAAACCGTGAAGCCTTTGCCGCGCGCCGACTGGCAAGCCCTGATTCCTCATACGGGGGCCATGTGCCTGCTCGACGAGGTACTGGAATGGGATGCGGAGCATCTGTTGGGCCGCAGCCATCAGCATGCCCAGGCATCCAATCCATTGCGTTCGGACGCCGGGTTGCGAGCGGTACATCTGTGTGAATACGGTGCCCAGGCGGCAGCCGTGCATGGTGCGCTGCAAGCCCGGTCCTGCGGGATCCGGCCGCCGCCCGGATTGCTGGTCGCCTTACGCGAGGTGCGGCTTGCATGTTGCTGGGTCAGCGATCCGGCAGTGCTGGATATTCAGGTTTGGCGGGTGCACAGTGATGCCGCTGCGGCCTTGTACATGTTTCGTATTGCCCAGCGCGGGCAGTGCTTGGCCGAGGGTCGGGCCTTGATTGCCTTGGCCATCTAAAGAGGATTTTGTATGCATGAACCATCCCGACGCATGCTCATCACCGGGGCCAGTGGCGATCTTGGCAAGGCGATTGCCAGGGCCTTGGCCGAACAAGGCTGGCAGTTGCTGCTGCATGCGCATCGTAACCGACAGCAGGCCGATACCCTGGCTGCTTCGATCGAGGCCCACGGTGGGATGGCCCGTTGTCTGCAATGTGACCTGGCAGATGCCGAAGAGACTCGGACGGCACTTGCCACGGCACTCGAGCAGGGACCGATCCTGGGCCTGGTGCATGCGGCGGGGATTCACCATGACGCCCCCATGGCCGGCATGGCTGAAGCCCAGTGGCTGCAGGTGATCGAGGTATCGTTGCACGGTTTTTTCCGGGTTTGCCAACCCCTGCTGCTACCGATGGCCCGGGCGCACTTCGGGCGGATTGTGGCGCTGAGTTCGGTGGCCGCGGTATTGGGCAACCGCGGGCAGAGTAACTACGCCGCAGCCAAGGCCGGCTTGCACGGCGCCGTCAAATCGTTGGCCAGGGAGATGGCCAGCCGGGGCATCAGCGCCAATGTAGTGGCCCCGGGGGTGGTTACCTCGCGCATGAGTGAGGCGGCTTTCAGTCCGCAACAGATCAAGGCCCTGGTACCCGCGGCCCGGGCCGGCACTCCCGAGGAGGTGGCGGCACTGGTGGCGTTTCTGTGTTCGGATCTGGCCGGTTACATCAACGGTCAGGTGATTGGCATTAACGGCGGCATGGCATGAACCGAGTCGTGCGCTGTGGCTGGGTTCCGGAGCACGATCCCCTGTATGTCGCCTACCACGACGAAGAATGGGGCGTGCCCTGTTACCAAGATACGCATTTGTTTGAAATGCTGATTTTGGAAGGGGCCCAGGCCGGCTTGTCCTGGGCGACCATTTTGCATCGCCGTGAAGGCTATCGACGGGCTTTCGTCGGTTTCGATGCCGTGCGCATTGCCGAGTTCGGCGCCGCTGATGTGCAGCGTCTGTTGCAGGATACCGGCATCGTGCGCAACCGACTGAAAATCCTGGCGGCGATCAGCAATGCGCGAATCTTTCTGGACATCCACGGGCAGCCGGGTGGCTTTGCCGGCCTGCTGTGGAAGTTTGTCGATGGCCGACCCCTGCAGAACGCCTGGCGTGGACAGAGTGAGGTGCCTGCCTCAAGCCCGGAATCGGAGGCTTTGAGCCGCGAGTTGAAACACCGCGGTTACCGCTTTGTCGGGCCGACAATCTGCTATGCCCTGATGCAGGCAGTGGGTATGGTCAACGATCACAGCAGCGATTGTTTCCGGCATTGTGAGTTGGGTGGTCGGCACCCCGCCTGACCCGAGTTCGGCGGCAACACGTGCTATCCAGCTGGGAAATCATTGCACTGCCTCCCCCATTTAGGTTATCCGGACCTGGATCCAATCGGCGGGCGCCATAACATGTCTCGTCATCCCGGACCCAGCCCCTGGAATCCTTGCCAGCATCTCCTCAACTCTTACCAATCAGCGCCTTGACCTTGGCTCGAATCTCTGCCAGTTCCTGGTGGCTTACCTTACCCTTGTAGCTAGCCTTACGGACGACCCAGTCAACGCTCTTTACCTGGTCAGCGAGTGCCACCCCGGATCGTTTTCCAGAAACCACAACCTCAAACGGATAGTCTTTGACCGGGGTTGTCATCGGGCAACAGAGCATGAGGCCTGTTTTCTCGTTGTAGCCGGCTGGGCTTAAAACCACGGCGGGCCTGTGCCCCGCCTGTTCATGGCCGGCTTGGGGACTGAAGTGTAGCCAGATTACGTCACCCGCGTCAGGAACATAGCGGCGCACCATCAAAGAATTTCCTTACCGACAGCCGTACCAAAATCAACTTTGGCATGCAGATTTTCTGGTGTGATACTGTCGACAAGTTGGTCGATGTCATAAAGGTTTGGCCGGATCGGTTCAATAATGATGCACCCCCCCTCCTCACGAATATCCATCGCCGCATCCAGTTGCAGATTCGTGGTTTGCATGATCCCGCTGGGGATACGCACTGCAGCGCTATGGCCCCATTTCTTGATAGTGACGCGCATAGGATGTCTCCAGTTTGTATCGTCAGTGTCGATACATTACATCAGTCGGTCCCAAGATATGTAGCTACAATGTAGAGACCACTTAGGCGGGATTAAGCTTGCGCGAGAATGACAATGATGCGGGTGTGGCCGGCTCGTCCTTTGCCGTGGTGCGCGGTGCCCCCGTCTCGTTATCCCGGGCGCCGACCCGGGATCCACGCTGTGGCGGCAGCGTCCGAGCAAGCCTCAACCGTGTTCCGGCTCGGGTGGATACCTCTGCTTGCGTGGGAATGACGAATGAGAAGCGGCGTGCTTGTCCATGGCCGTGGTGCGTGGCGCGGAGTCAGGGCAAGGAGGTTCTGATTACGGTAGCGGGCCTTCAGCCGCTGGAGCGCAGCTGGTCGGGGGCGCGAGTGGGGGTGACCGGGGGTGGATCAACAATGATCGGCGCTTGTTTGCGCGAGCGTCGGTAATACGTCAGAAAGTTTCCGTAGTGTAGAATCCGGCCGACCGTAAATACGGTGATACGGGTGACATCCTGTACCGGTCGGAAATGACTGCTACGAAACGTTCCCTCGTAGCGAGAGGCGATCGGTACGGAAACCACCCCCATGTTCAATTCACGGCAGGCGGCAATCAGTAGGGCCGCCTCAAACACGAAATCCTCAGCTTCGAGATCGGCCAGGGTGAGGACCTCAGCGGGGTAATAACGCTGCCCACTCTGGGTGTCGGCGACGGCCACCCCGCAGGCGGCAGAGATTCCCCAGTCGGCCACCGCATTAGCACGGCGTCGACCGCGGGGTTGCTGTTCGCGGTCCTTGATACGGGCCCCAATAATGATGTGGTGCGGGTACAGCTTGGCAGCTGCGACCAGCCGGGGGATGTCCGCGGCCAGATGCTGACCATCCCCATCCATGCTGACTACAGCCGTACAGCCGAGCTCCTGGGCTTTGCGAAAGCCGTCACGCAGCCCTGCTCCTTTACCCAGCGGGTGCGGATGTTGAATCAGGGTGATAGGCAGATCCTGGATGCACTCGACCGTACGGTCGGTGGAGCCGTCGTCGATCACGATCACGATCACCTGGGCCGAGGTTGCCAGTGCCGAACGCACGACTTCGCGGATGCTACGCTCCTCATTGAGAGCTGGAATCACCACGGCGAAGTGGGGTTGGAGAGATACCGTCATAGGCTGGGTTTTTCCAGTTCAATGTGTAGCAGGGTGCCAGAGCCGAGCGGCCAGGTGAAGGATTTATGGCCTGTTGTGGTGAGCAGGGCCTCAAAAAGGCCCAGAGCATGGGCCGCAGGATGTTGGTGACACAGGCTATGCAGGCGTTGATCTACCGGCAAGGTGGTTTTGCCCTGTCCTTGCAGAACCCGCAGATGCAGTCTGGGCACGGCACCCTGCTCGGTGCCGAGTCGCAAGGCGCAGCCCAGGTCGACGGGTACCCGGGTGATCTCGGCTTGCGGACCACTGCTGGCGGTTTCATAAGCCACAAACAAAGCGTTGCCCTCGGCCTGGGCCTGTAGGGCGGCGGCCAGCAGTCCCGTAGCGAAGCCATTGCGGTCAGTGCCCAGCGCGTACATGCCTGCGCGGCTGCCGCTGGCCATGCTCCAGTAGCCGGCCGCTGCATTGTGTACCGAATGAGTAAAGCGGGTCGGAGAGATATCACGCGGTGACTCGGCCAAAGTATGGAGAATAACGTCAGTATTGGCCATATCGCCGTAAACACTGAGAAACACTGCCGGAAGGTCTGGGTGGCCCGCCGCGGCTTGGGCTGCGACCTCCAGGGCCAGGCGCACTGTTGGGGGCGCCCGGCGCCGATCAGCAGGTGCCAGACAGGTAGCGGGCGGGAGAGAGCGTGCTGCTGTAGACAGGGTGGCAGTAGGTGTTTGCAGCCAGGTCCTCAGGGCCTCTGCATTGGCCCAGTTCGGTCCCCACAAGCCGAGTCCATGTACGCCGAGAC
>QILI01000040.1 GCA_003233305.1 Mizugakiibacter sp. | reverse complement strand
GCGACGGGCGACGGGCGACACCCCTAAGGACTCGGCCGTTTGTTTCAGGCTCAAACCGTAACGCAGCGGCAACGCCACCGCTTGGGCGTAACGCAGCTGCATCACGCTGGTCGCTGTCTTCAGCACGGCCAGCGCCGAGCTGAGCGCCGCTTCCCCCTTGAATGGTCGGGCCATAAGTGTCTTCCTCAAGTGGCTTAGATACGCACGTTATTACTCTATTGAAATAGAAATGGAATAAGACTACGGCTCATCCTGGAGCCATAAACCAAGGTCGGCGGCAGCACAGTCCAACTCCAACCCTGGCGCTTACAACAGGCCGCCAGCCGTTGCTCAGCGGTGCGTAAGCGGGCTGCCAGGGCACGTTCTTGTGGATCGGGAGAATCCTGTTTGCTCACAGCACTCATTGAGGAGATGTCCACAATGTGCCTACCAGCCGCGACCCCCAATGGAATACGTTCCAACCAGGTTCCCAAGGCATCCAGTGGACCCATACTGAGCAGTGCATCGGGCATTGGTGCGCAACCATCCGGCAAATCGGGTACGGCGTCAGGCAGGGCTCCACGCAACCCGTGCACACCTAGTTGGTCGAGCTGAGACTGACGGCTCAGGGCCAGTACCTCGATATGCCGAGCCAGCAGGCGCGGTAGCAGGAAATGGCCGATCTGACTACTGGCACCCAATAGGAGTACACGCATGCACATGGTGTAGGACCAAGGAACCCGGTGGGCCTGGAAAAAATTAACGGCGGCATGCTGGGTACCGGCCTACCAGCGCTACGGCCGTGCAGGGAGATATCAAGCATAGAAGCTACCGGCTTGTCTGTGGCCGTACTTCCGATGAATACCCCAGCAAGACCTTTATGGCTCCATCTTCTCAAAGCTTGGAGCCTTCGAGAAAGTTGGAACGGTTCAGTGGGCAGATACCCAGTCTATGGACTCGTGAGACACCCTTATCAGGTCTTCTTCACCTCGCGCTCAGCCACCTGTGCCGCCTGCACTGCTGGGCGAGCCGAGACCCGCTCAAAATAGGCACCGATATGAGGCATGGCAGCCAGGTCGAGTTGAAACGCCCGAGCCCAGGTCAGCATGGTAAAAAGATACGCATCGGCCACACTGAATACCTTGCCAAGTAGATAATCCTGACCAGTAAGGGCCTGATCGATATAGGTAAACTGAGTGACCAGACGCTCTTTCTGAGCCTGTAAAACCGCCTCGGACGAGGTCGGATTGAACAGGGGGCTGAACTGTTTATGCAGCTCGGTGGAAATAAAATTCAGCCATTCTTGTAAGTGATACCGCGCAAGGCTGCCATTGACCGGCGCGAGCCCCAAAGCAGGCTTGCGATCGGCCAGATACTGCACGATTGCCGGTCCTTCGGTAAGAGTCTCGCCATCGTCCAGCTCCAACACCGGCACCGAGCCCTTGGGGTTGATGGTACGAAAATCACGCTTGTCGCGTAACTTTTTGCTGGCCAGATCGACCTGTACCAGCTCAAATGGAAGACCCAGCTCACGCAACACGATATGTGGGGATAGCGAGCAAGCACCCGGTGAAAAATACAGTTTCATGACTACATCCTGTTCAATGGACGGGAGGAAAGCGCATCCTCGTGCTTTGGGGATGACCCGTCGAGACCATCAATGTCTACACAGTGTTTCCCTAGGGGACCTTGATAAACCTGCTGTGCAGCCCAATCGCCGCGTTGTAGCCTCGCTTACTCCTTATCTATCGACCTGATATATATTGAAAATTCACTCTGGGGCAGCTTGCACTCGACCCACTCAATACAGTTTTTCGAGATATTTCCTAGTCGAAATGATTCACTAATGCCGCCATCCCCAGGTTGATCCAGGCTGTGGGCCAACCTGGGGGACAATATCAATGCAACTTCAGCGCTTCTGCGGCAGGTACAGATCCGTAATGGTGCCTTCGAAGACTTCAGCGGCCATCCCCACCGACTCGCTGAGGGTCGGGTGGGGATGAATGGTCAGGCTGATATCAGCCGCTTCGGCACCCATTTCGATGGCCAAAGCCAGTTCGGCAATCAAATCCCCGGCATGGATGCCGACTATCCCCCCACCAACGATGCGCTGGGTCTGGGTATCAAACAGTAATTTACTGAATCCCTCGGTACGATCCAGACCGATCGCGCGCCCTGAAGCCGCCCATGGGAACTTGCCAATGCCGATGTCGAGGCCCTGCTCTTTGGCCTCATGCTCGGTGATCCCCACCCAGGCGATTTCCGGATCCGTATAGGCGACCGAAGGAATCACCCGCGCGACCCATTCGCGCTTTTCGCCGGCCGCCACTTCCGCCGCCAGCTTGCCCTCATGGGTTGCCTTGTGCGCCAACATGGGCTGGCCAACCAGATCACCGATAGCAAAAATATGGGCAACATTGCTGCGCATCTGCTTATCGACAGCAATAAAGCCCCGCTCATCGACCTGCACACCGGCCTGGTCGGCACCGATTCTGGCGCCGTTCGGGACCCGGCCGACAGCCACCAGCACCCGGTCAAAGAGTTTACTTTCGGGAATACTGTCGCCTTCGAACGCCACCTTGATGCCATTCTTCTGGGCTTTGGCCGCGACCACCCGGGTCTTGAGGTGGATACCTTGGTACAGCTTGCCGATGCGTTGTTGCAACGGCCGGACCAGATCCTTGTCGGCACCGGGCATCAACTGCTCAGCCAGTTCAACCACCGTGACCTTGCTGCCCAGCGCGGCATAGACACTGGCCAACTCCAGGCCGATGATGCCGCCACCGACCACCAGCAGTTTGTTGGGCACATCCTGCAGTGCCAGGGCATCCGTGGAATCCATGATCCGCGGGTCGTGCCATGGAAAGATCGGCAGTTTCACTGCCTGGGAGCCGGCCGCAATAATAGCCTGCTGGAAACGGATCCGCTTGCTACCGTCCTCACCCGTGACTTCAAGCTCGTGTGGGGATACGAACCGGCCGAGGCCCTGCACGATGCGTACCTTGCGCTGCTTGGCCATACTGGCGAGACCGCCGGTAAGCTTGCCGACCACGCCGGTCTTGAAATCACGCAGTTTGTCCAGATCAAGCTTGGGCTCGCCGAAGGTGAGGCCATGCGCGGCCATGGCGCGGACTTCCCCGATCACGGCCGCGCTATGCAGCAACGCCTTGGAGGGAATGCAGCCCACATTGAGGCAGACCCCACCCAGCTCGGCATAGCGCTCTACCAGCACCACATCGAGACCCAAATCTGCAGCGCGGAATGCCGCCGTATAACCACCGGGACCGGCGCCAAGCACCAGCAGTGCACACTCCAGGTCCACGGCACTTGCGGTTGCCGAGCCGGTCGCTACTTGAGGCGTGACGGCAACCGGTCCTTTCAAGGTATCCGTATCCGAACTGGCCATGGCAGAGTCCTGCTGCCCGGCGGATATGGGTTCAGCTGTGGCGGCTCCCTCTTCCGACTCAATAACCGCAATGAGCATTCCTTCAGAGACCTGGTCATCCAGTTTGACGGGCAACGCCTTGATCACACCCGCCACCTCGGCAGGCACTTCCATGGTGGCCTTGTCAGACTCCAGGGTTACCAGACCCTGGTCTTTTTCAACCCGATCACCAACCTGCACCAGTACCTCGATAACCGGCACATTGGTGAAACTGCCGATGTCCGGCACTTTGCTCTCAATAGTTCTAGCCATGCTGCAATCCTCGGAAATATCACACTCAAAAAAACGGCTAACTCAGGGGTCGTGCCGGGGGGGTACAGGGTCGGTTAGTGCGGACGTCTGTAGATTACGAAGTGCATCATTCTTGGCCCATGATGCAGTGCTGGCAGGCCGGGTGGTTTTATCCTTTCCCGTATAGTCGGGAGCCACGCTAACATGGGGATCCAGCAACTCGGCAATAGCTTGCCGGGCCTCTTCACCTTCCAGGCCAAACCAACTGCGTAGGCGCACGTCACGCTGTGGCCAGGGGAACTCGATGCCATGAGCCCGAATCGCGGTTTCCAGCGCCCAGTTATAGGCCGCCTGGGCCCTGGATGGCCGCCGCGTAGCTTCGGCATTGACCCAGACCACCAACTCGAAATTGAGCGAAGAATCCCCAAACCCGGTAAGCCAAACCTGGGGCGCGTGCCGGCCTTTTAGTCCTTGTGTGAAAGGTACCGCTGCCGCCGCGTCGAGAGCGGCGGCCTTGACCTTTTCCTTGGGCGAGCCGTAGGCCACCCCGAAGGGAATATGTAACCGCCGGGTTGCTTCCTGCAGTGTCCAGTTCACTAATCTGCCGCTGACGAATTCCGAATTGGGTACCAGAATATCGACATCATCGTTGGTGTTGATGCGGGTTGCGCGGATCTTGATATCCCGCACCGTGCCATGCACCCCTGAGGCCAGCTCAACAAAATCGCCCACTTTCAGGGTACGATCGAACAGCAGGATCAAACCGGACACGAAGTTGTTGAAAATAGCCTGCAGACCAAAACCCAAGCCGACCCCCAAGCCCCCCGCAATCAGGGTCAGCTTGCTGACCGGAATCCCGGCAAAGCCCAGCGCGATCAGGACCCCCAGAGTGAGAATCGTGTAGTGGGTAACACGCGATACGGTGTACAGCGAGGCCCTGTTAGTGTGCTCACTGCTCGCGGCGTAGCGGTCGATCCCACGCTGCACTAGCTTCGAGAACATGCGCGCCAGCAGGATAACCGTAATTGCCCCCAGCAACGCCCCTACGCTGAGACTGTAACCACCCTTGCCCAGCGCCAGCACCTGGAAATCAAGTACGGATGAGATATGAGCGAATATCTGCTGCAGAACTGCGGGAAGGGAGTCGATTGCGCCCATTATCGATTTAAAGCAGAATCCGCCGCAGATCCGTCAGGGTACGCGATAGATGGCGGGTAAAGCGTGCGGCCGCCGCACCATCGATGACCCGGTGGTCGTAAGACAACGACAGGGGTAATAGCAGACGCGGAGTAAAGGCCTCACCATTCCAGACCGCTTGTATCTTGCTGCGCGAAACCCCCAGGATGGCCACTTCCGGCGCATTGATGATGGGGGTAAAGGCGGTACCACCAATGCCACCGAGTGAGGAGATCGAAAAACACCCTCCAGACATGTCAGCCGGGCCCAGTTTCTTATCGCGAGCCTGCACAGAAACCGCTGCCAGTTCTGCCGCCAATTCCAGCAATCCCTTCTGGTCGCAGTCACGCAACACCGGCACTACCAATCCATCAGGGGTGTCTACGGCAATACCGATATGGAAATATTTCTTTAAGGTCAGGGTTTCACCCGAGCTATCCAGCGAAGCATTGAAGCGTGGAAATTCCTTGAGGGTGGCGACCACGGCCTTGATCAGAAACACCAGGGGGGTGACCTTGATCGTCTTGTTTTCCTTGCCAAGCTGTTTGCGAAACGCCTCCATCTCGGTAATGTCCGCCTCGTCGTGCTGGGTAACATGTGGAATCATTGCCCAGTTACGTGCCAGGTTGGCCCCGGCAATACGCTGGATCCTGGTTAGCGGTTGCTGTTCGACCGGGCCAAACTTGGTGAAATCCACTTGTGGCCAAGGCAACAAGTCCAGGCCGGCACCTGTTCTTACTCCCGCAGCAGCTGCCCCACCACCCGTCAGGGTGCGCTTTACAAACGATTGCACATCCTCACGCTGAATACGCCCACCCCGCCCGCTGCCGGAAACCAGCGTCAGATCAACCCCTAGCTGACGCGCAAACTTGCGTAGTGCCGGCGAGGCGAAAGGAACCTGCTGGGGTAGCACCGCAGCCGCCTCGAAACGTAATGGCGGCTCTCTGGGCCCGGCCTGGGCCGGTGCTGACGGAGTGGCCGGTGGCACTTCGGATTTAACAGGTTGCGGCACATCCGGTTCTGCTCTGGGTGCCGGCTCGGCAGTAGGTGTCTCGTCCCCGCTCGGTGTCGCTTGGGCACTATCCACCTCGAGCAGTCCGATTACTGTGCCTTCGGATACCGTATCGTCCAGTTTGACCTTGAGTACCTTGACGATACCGGTAGCAGGTGCCGGCACTTCCATGGTGGCCTTATCGGATTCCAAGGTAACCAGACCCTGATCCTTTTCGACCCGATCCCCGGGTTGCACCAGAATTTCAATTACGGGTACATCAGTGAAATTACCGATATCAGGTACTTTAGCTTCAAGCAGATCCGACATGAAAACATTCCTCAAGAAAAATCGTGGCATAACTCCGACAGGCTGCTAGTGTCGCGCATCCATGGGGCCCGCGTCAGCATCAAGCGGACATCAGCTGTTGCAGCGCATAGATCAAACCGGTGACTTGTCAGGGTAATGATGATGCACCTCGCGCTGCGGATAAGGAATACCAATTCCCGCAGTATCTAATGCTTGCTTGATACGCTGGAGCAACTCCATTTTGATTGACCAGAAATCCTCCGTGGCCACCCAGGCGCGTAGGTTTAGGTTTACGCTTGAGTCTGCCAGTTCGGTTACATATACCTGTGGTGTCGGTTCGGATAATACCCGAGGATCGTATTGTACGATCTGCTGCAGCACAGTGATGGCCCGAGCCGTATCCGCCTCGTAAGCAATCCCTACCAGCTGCTCGATGCGACGGGTATTACGCCGATTGAAATTAATGATTGTTGCGCTACCCACCTTGCTGTTTGGGAGTACCGCGATACGGTTGTCGGCAAGTACCAATTCAGTATGCATCAGGTTGATATTTTCAACCTTGCCATCAATCTCACCACCGATCTCGACCCAATCACCCACCCGAAAAGGTCTGAATACTGCCAGCAGTACTCCCCACGCCAGATTTGATAATGAACCTTGCAAGGCCAAACCGATGGCCAGACCGGCGGCCCCCAGTGCCGTAATCAGGGAGGCCGAAGGGACCCCCACTCGGGTCAAGGCAGCGACACTGATGATCGCCACCATGAAGCCATAGGACAGGTTACGCAGAAATACCACCAGGGTGGTTTCGACCTGAGCCCGCTGCATCCCGCGGCGAATCAGGTTGGCCAGGCGTGCTGCCAACCATAGGCCGAACAGAAACAACAGCAGCGTTATGCCCAGGCGGACCAGGTAGTGCACGGCCTCCACCGAAAGATTAGGTAAGCCGATCTGTTTGAGAAATTCACCCATGTTGAGCCTCCCAAGCGCGCTGCTTAGCCTACCACTGTGGCCCCTACCGGGTTACCCATCTTCTGCACAGCCGGGTTATGACCGAAGGCGTGATGGACTTCGCATTTTTTACTGTTTTACCTGCTCAAGCAACCTGCCGTACTGCCGATCTGAATATTGAGCGCATGAATCTCGTTCAAGGCAGACGCCACGAATCTGCCCAAACCGGGGTTTAACATGGGATGGGGCGACTTGGAGCAGGTCATGGCATCGAGAGTCCCGAACGGATCCAGCGAACGATCTCCCCGTACTATGGGAGAGCGAGCCCGATTTGCCGTTTTAGTGGTTTTTTGCGTGTTGGGTTTGCTGATTGGATCTTTGCATGCCGCCCAGGTTCGCATCGCCATTCAGATCACCCCACAAGCCGCTACCCTGATTCGCGCCGTACAGCAAGGCATGCCGGTACCCACCGCCTTGTCACGATTCCTGCCACCGCCCGGTTCACCCGCCGCCTTTCACCAACAATGTACCGCAGACCATGGTGAGGCGATCGTCGATCAGGCCGCTGGCATAGCACAGCGGATTTGCCTATAAGATCCTTAGCACCCCACAAAACCGACTACTGCGTTGTCCAATGGCTACCTTGCAGCCTCGCTCACTCCTCGCCTATCACCCTGACAGGTCATGGAGATTCACTGCGGGGCACCTGGCACTCGAACCGCTCACTACGGTTTCTCGCAGGCACCCTCTCATCATTCCCGGGTAGGCGGAAACCCAGTAAAGCAGGCCATAGGATGGGGTGAGGTACGAACCGCATCAAGCAAGGCAACTTTTTCACTGCACAGGGTACCGAGCGGCATGGAAACCGTTGCAGGTGAATAATGTCGAGGTCTTGTAAGTGACACCGTTCACCCACTTTCTCGTCTCAACGACCGCACCGCATGCTGGATCCCGGGTGGCTGCCCGGGATGACGGAAATGTGCACGCCCGGGGTGACGATTTAATCGATGCACCTGGATACCAGGCAGCCAAGCGACAATATCGGCACAACCCGAATGGTTACACCACCACCCCAGCTTTCGGATATCGACCCAGCCTTCAGCTCTCCCGATACACCGTACTGCCTCCGGCACGAAATTCTTCGGCTTTTTCCTCCATGCCGGATTGCAGTGCACTGCTTGTATCCAGACCGTGCTCGGCAGCGTATTGGCGTACTTCCTGGGTGATTTTCATCGAGCAAAACTTAGGGCCGCACATGGAACAAAAATGTGCGGTCTTGTGGGCATCCTTGGGTAAGGTTTCGTCATGGAATTGCTGCGCTTTTTCCGGATCCAGGCCAAGATGAAACTGGTCGTCCCAGCGAAACTCGAAACGCGCCTTGGATAAGGCGTTATCGCGCGCCTGGGCTCCCGGATGGCCCTTGGCCAAATCGGCGGCATGAGCAGCGATTTTGTAGGTAATCAGGCCATCCCGCACATCTTGTTTGTCGGGAAGCCCCAGATGTTCCTTGGGGGTGACATAGCAGAGCATGGCAGTACCGAACCAGCCGATCATGGCTGCGCCGATAGCACTGGTGATGTGGTCATAGCCAGGAGCAATATCCGTAGTCAGCGGCCCCAGTGTGTAGAAAGGCGCCTCACCGCACTTCTGCAGCTGTCGGTCCATGTTCTCCTTGATCAACTGCATCGGCACATGGCCCGGTCCTTCGATCATGGTTTGCACGTCGTGCTGCCAGGCAATCTTGGTCAACTCACCCAAGGTATCGAGCTCGGCAAACTGGGCCTCGTCATTGGCATCAGCAATCGCCCCGGGGCGTAAGCCGTCACCCAGCGAGAAGGCGACGTCATAGGCCTGCATGATTTCGCAGATATCCTCAAAATGGCTGTACAGGAAATTTTCCTGGTGATGGGCCAGGCACCATTTGGCAAGAATGGAGCCCCCCCGCGAAACGATGCCGGTAACCCGCCTGGCGGTCAGGTGGATGAATGGCAAGCGCACTCCGGCATGGATGGTAAAATAGTCCACCCCCTGTTCGGCCTGTTCGATCAAGGTGTCACGGTACAATTCCCAGGTCAGATCCTCGGCTATGCCGCCGACTTTTTCCAGGGCCTGGTAGATCGGTACCGTACCGATCGGCACAGGGCTGTTGCGCAATAGCCACTCCCGGGTCTCATGGATGTGTTTGCCGGTACTCAAATCCATGACCGTATCGGCCCCCCAGCGAATCGCCCAGACCATCTTCTCCACTTCCTCGGCAATGGAGCTGGTGACGGCGGAATTGCCAATATTGGCGTTGACCTTGACCAGGAAATTACGGCCGATAATCATCGGTTCCGATTCAGGATGGTTGAGATTGTTGGGAATAATTGCCCGACCCAGGGCGATTTCATCACGTACAAATTCCGGAGTAATGGTCTTTGGAATTGCCGCCCCGTATGCCTGACCCGGATGCTGCAGCAGCAAACCCGCCTGGGTCAGCGCCTCAAGGCGCTGGTTTTCGCGAATAGCTACGAATTCCATTTCCGGAGTGAGTAGGCCACGGCGAGCGTAATGCATCTGCGTCACGTTGTTGCCACGGCCAGCACGGCGTGGAGCCCGCAAAGCCGGAAAGCGTACCGCAGCCAGTTCTATGGCATCGGCATGACGTCGACTGAAGGGCGAAGAGAAGGCCGGCAATTGCTCGGTATCGTTACGATCTTCGATCCAGGCCTTGCGCAAGGCCGGTAAGCCAGCCACCAGATCGACGTGGTATTGAGGATCGGTATAGGGTCCGGAGGTGTCGTAAACGGCCAGGGGTGGATTGCTTTCCGCCCCCAGATCCGAAGGGGTATCGGCCTGGACGACTTCTCGCATCGGCACCCGTAAGTCGGCACGGCTACCCTGCAGGTATACCTTGCGAGAACCGGGAATGGGTTGCACTACGGTCGTGGAAAGCGCCTCGGCTTGACGCAGCAATTCGGTGGAAACGGCGTTCATGGCTGATTCTCGTGACGAAAAAATGAAGCGGAAGCACGAGGCAAAACGCCCGTCGAAGCTTCCTACGCCGGGCTTGGCCGGATCAGGTTCGAAGGGACTCTCTCAGCTCTTCTGCTCGAATGGGCTCACCAACCGGATCGGGTAGGAAATGACGCATTCAAAGCAGAGCACCCCCGCTTCGGCTGCCATTCAACCACGAAGTGCCGTGACAAGCGAGTGTTAACGTGGCGCATATGCGCGAAGAAACATGTCTACGGCAGCAATGACATTGGCCTCGATTTCCCGCTGAAATTCATCACTGTTACAGTCTTCACAACCGAACAGGCGGCGGAAATGGGTATCGCCCTTGAGCAGGGCCAGAAACTGCCGGGCGGCAATGTGCAGGTCAGGAATATCAAGTTGCCCGGCCTGCTCGGCATGGTCCAACAGACGCTCCATCAACTGCTGGGTGCGTTGCGGTCCTTCTTCCCACAGCATCTGTCCCAAGCGCGGATTGCCCTGCCGACAATCGCTGAGAATGGCCCGCCAGGTACCAATGGCTACTTCACTGACCATCAAGTTGCCATGCACCTTGGCAATCTGCATCAAGGTGTCGCGGATCGGCAAAGTGGGATCTACCGTGTAAACATCCTCGGGCATAAGCTCATGGCAACGAGCCCGGACCGCCTCACGAAACAGTGAATCCTTATCTCCAAAGTGGCTGTAGACAGTAAGCTTGGAGACTCCTGCCGCCGTTGCCACGGCATCCATGCTGGTGCCTTCGAAACCGTGTTGTACAAACAGGCATTTGGCGGCAGTGAGGATCGCAGCGCGTTTTTCCAGATCCTTGGGGCGACCAGGCCCCGAGCTCCGGGATGACGCATTAACTGGCTTCACAGATGGATTCATGGGGTTTATTATACGACCAAGTTTAGTAATATTTGAATCCAGATAGCTATCCGGCTGTGGCGATGACAAGCATCCTGCCCGCGGGGTGACCTCCGGCACTGCTGTGAACCCTGTCACTCAGGCAAGATGGGAAGTGCTAGTGGATTGGGTTTGTTGTTCGACCTGCAGGCGTTTATGCTCTTGCAGTTTTCTCCTTTGCTGCGGCCCTCCTATGACAATGAACTTTGAACAAGCTCGCAATAATATGGTCAAGAATCAGGTCCGTGCCTGGGAAGTGCTGGAACCACGGGTTTTAGAAACACTCAACCGTATTCCGCGTGAATCGTTTGTGCCGGCACCCTACGCCGCCCTAGCCTATGCCGATCTGGCCCTACCTATAGAACACGGCGAAAGGATGATGAAGCCTGTCGTTGAAGGCCGAGCCTTGCAGGCCTTGGCGCTGGATGGCACCGAGTCAGTACTTGAGATCGGCACCGGGTCAGGCTATTTGACCGCCTGCCTTGCCGAGCTTGGCCGGCAAGTGCTCAGTATCGAATTGCATCAGGATTTTGTCACCAGCGCGCGTCAGCATCTGGCTGCAATCGGCAGCAACCATGCCGAGATCGTCTGTGATGAAGCCATACATGATTTCGATCCGGGCTCACGTCGTTTCGACGCCATCCTGGTGGGTGGAGCCGTAGCCGAGATTCCAGAACGTTTTCTCAGTTGGCTCAACCCCAATGGCCGGCTCTTCGCAGTGCGTGGTGTGGAGCCTGCCATGCACGCTGTGTTAGTTCGCCACAGCGGATCGGCCCGCTTCACCGAACAACCCTTGTTTGAGACCGATTTACCCTATCTTGCTCACGCCGCTGCAGCCGCCCACTTCGAACTTTGAGCACTACTACAAGGAATTTCCTCCATGTCCCGTTCCGCTTCGAAAACCCTGTTGTCGCTAACTCTGGCGCTTATGCTGGTGCCTGGCCTGGCCAGTGCCGAGGATCTACTGCAGGTCTATCAGCAAGCCCGCACCAGCGATCCGGTTCTGGCCCAAGCGGATGCTCAACGCTTAGCTACGCAAGAAGGTGTCAATCAGGCTCGGGCCGTCATGCTGCCGCAACTTTCGGCCAGCTACAACTACAACAGCAGCCATGGCACCAGCAGCCAAACCCAGCCCTTTAGTACCGCTGGCGGCTTTCAGATCTTCAATTTCACTTCATCCAGCCAAAATTACGGCACCACCCTGCGGGGCGTATTGTCGCAAACTCTGTTCAACTTCTCCGACTGGGCCAACCTGAAAGCCGCCCATGCCCAGGCCAAAAGCCAAAACCTTCAGTATCAATCAGCCGTACAGGATCTGTACCTGCGAGTCGCCCAAGCCTACTTCGGAGTCCTGGCTGCCCAAGACCAGCTCACTTATGCCGAGAGCAACAAAAAAGCCCTGGCCCGACAACTTGAACAGGCCCAGCAACGCTTTCAGGTGGGCTTGGCCGCCATCACCGATGTCAATAAGGCCAAAGCCCAGCACGACTCTGCGGTCGCCAATGTCATCACCGCTCGCAATAACCTGGATGATACCCGTGAAGCGCTAACCCAGATTACCGGCCAACCGGTCAAGTATCTGAGCAGTCTGCGGAAAAACATTCCCTTGACCCCTCCCGTACCGACCAAACTGTCTGCTTGGGTGCAGCGCGCCCTGCACAACAATCCGACGCTAAAGTCCTACGAACAAAAAGTCCAAGCCTCCAACGACACCATCAAGGCATCACGTGGCGCCTATTTGCCAACCCTATCGGCCCAGCTAAGTTATTCGCGCTCACCGGGCTGGGGTGACCAGAGCTCACGGCTGGGAGGACTCGGCGCTTATCACATCAATAATCTCATTCGCAACACCGCCATCGGCGTGGTGCTGAATATACCCATCTTCACCGGCTTCGCCACTCAGTCCCGAGTGCGGCAGGCCGTCTACAACCGCGATGTCAGCCAAGATGTGCTTGAGCAGAACCGCCGTGGGCTGGTCCGTAACACTCGTAATGCCTACCGCTCGGTGCTGGCGGGTATTGCCAGCGTGCAAGCCAATCAGCAAACAGTGGTCTCGGCCGAAAGCTCTTTTGAGGCAACCCAGGCCGGATACGAAGTTGGAACCCAGACTATCGTTGATGTACTGCTCGCACAGCAGGCCTTGTATCAGGCCCAAAGCGCCTATTCCCAAGCCCGCTACAACCTCTTAATCAATAGGCTGAGTCTGGTCTACGACGCAGGTACGCTCAATTTTCAGAGTCTGCAACAGCTCAACGCCCTGCTGCAATAGTCTGGTCAGCCGATTCGGGGAGCCCCGACCGGGCTCTGAGCAAACCCGCAATTTTCTGTAAAGTGCGGTCCAAAGCACCACGGCCCACCTCACTGATCTTGATGGCGGCCTTACTCATGGCCTGGCGCTGGGCTTGATTTTGCAGCAACGCTAAAACCGTTGGGGCCAGCGCTGCGGATTCAGTAAGTCGTTCGGCCGCTTTGGCACTCAATAACGAATCGGTAATATCTGCAAAATTGAACGTATGCGGCCCCACCAGCACCGGACAGCCCAGGGCCGCCGGTTCAAGTACGTTGTGGCCGCCAATCGGAACCAGACTCCCTCCGACAAAGGCCAGATCAGCCGCCCCATAGAAATTCATCAACTCACCCATGGTATCGATGATGAAACACTGGGTGGAGTAATTCGCACAACGATCGGCGCTACGGGTGGCAACACGAAGTCCCAGCACACTCGCTGCATGCTCAACGGCGCGGAATCGCTCGGGATGCCGTGGCGCGACCAATAACAAAGCATCCGGAATATGTTGAAGTATTTGCAAGTGGGCCAGCAACACCGGTTGTTCCTCGGGTTCGTGGGTACTGGCAGCAATCCACACCAGACGCTGCTCTCCCCAAGCATCACGTAGATTTATCCCGGTGCGCTGTGCCGCCAGCGGCGGTGGCATGTCGAACTTCAGATTACCCACCACTTGCACCCGCTCCGGGCTCGCCCCCAGCTCACAGAAACGTGCTGCGTCGGCTGGAGACTGTGCCGCTACATAGGCGACTTCACGTAAGGTTCTGCGAATCAAGCGTCGGCCAGGTACGATTTGATAGCCCCGCATGGAACGCTCCGAAAGACGTGCATTAGCAATCAGCAGAGGGATACCCGTAGCGGCGCAGGCTATGTAAAGATTCGGCCAGAGCTCAGTTTCAACGATGATGCCAAGTAACGGTCGGCTACGTTTCAGGAAGCGCCGTACCGCCCCGGGCAGGTCGTACGGAAGGTAGACATGAACAACCCGGTTACCAAATACCTGCTTGACCCGTGCGGAGCCGGTTGGGGTGATCGTGGTCAACAGTAATGGATAGTCCGGGTAGCGAGCCAGCAGCGTCTCAACCAAGGGAATTACCGCATTGACTTCACCTACGGATGCTGCATGTACCCACAAAGAAGGTTTGCCGTCCAACACCGGGGTCAGTCCGAAGCGCTCTCCCCAACGCTTGAAGTAACCGTGATAGCGCACTCCACGAGCGGCCAAGCGCAACATCAGCAACGGCACGAGTAAATACAACAGTAGGGTATAGACGGTACGGGCAAGCACCCTGGAGTCCTCAGCGATGCAGGCAGCCTGTCGGCCTTAAGAAGACTCGACTACGACGACGGGAAATCAGCCTATATTTTCGCTCTATATCGTTAAATAAGACCACTATTCGCCTCAAGATATCAAAAACCTGCCCCCGAAACCCCCGCACCTGATGACAATACCCCAAGATCGACAAGTTGCCAGGTAAAGTCGGCAACACCATGCGGGTAGGCGGATGCTACCATGCTAACGCATGTCCGCATCCCGATTGCCACCTCTCCCACGCCGTCTGCTCCACCCACGCTACTGGCCCGCGTGGTTGGGTGTCGCAGGCATCCAGATCGTCGCCCTGTTGCCGTATCGGATACAACAATCTCTCGGACGGGGGATTGGCCGACTGGCCTTTCACGTGATGTCGCGGCGCCGCCACATTGCTGCCCGTAATCTCGCCCTATGCTTCCCACAACTCGATGCCCAGGCCCGATCCCGCCTGCTACGTAAACATTTTGTCGATATCGGACGCATGCTCTGTGAGTTTGCTGCAGCCTGGCTGGGTAGTGACCGGGCTATACGGCGGATTCCCGTTAAAATCCACGGTCTTGAGCACATTGCAGCGGCCCAGGCGGCCGGGCGGGGGGTGCTGTTGGTCGGTGCCCACTTTTCCCATCTCGAACTTTGTGCGCGACTGCTGTCTCAACGCTCACCTATCGCCGGTATGTATCGGGTCATGGATTCCCCCGTTTTCGAACATGTGGTACTGCGGGCCCGGCTCGGCTATGCCCGGACCATGTTCACCCGGGACGATCTGCGTGGTGTAGTCCGCGACCTGCGCCGTGGCGGGGTATTGTGGTATGCCCCGGATCAGGACATGCTTGGCAAGGATTATGTTTTTGCCCCATTTTTCGGGGTTCCGGCGGCCACCATCACGGCCACCCATCACCTGGCCCGGATGTCAGGTGCCGCGGTCATCCCGTTCTTCCATCGCCGGCTCCACCATGGTGGCTATGTCATTCATATCAGGGCCCCGCTTCCGGGATTTCCGAGTGATGATGTCACCGCCGATACGGCGCGCATCAACGCTGTCATTGAGCGCATGGTCGAACAAGCTCCGGCCCAGTATCTGTGGATCCACCGACGCTTCAAGACCCGACCACCCGGCCAGCCCAATGTGTATTAGGGACGCCTGTCCTTATGCTGCGGGGATGGGCCATCTATACCAACCATTGATCTCAGTTGCGTCGGCACCGGCCTCATAAATCTTGGCATATTGCAAAAATACGTAGTAGGCCCCGCTCACCACACTGATAAACCCGGCCCAGCAAACCGAGTCTAGACAGCGTGTCAAGGTGACCGCATTATCGAGCGGTCACCACCCCGAGAGCGGTACACGCGCCACCGGCATGCTCCACTGCAGTTGAGGGTGTGTCCAGAACCCCGACTGTAAAGATCGAAGCAGCTGTCGCCAACTCGGCGCTGTGCCCAAAAGGCAATAGCAGCAAGAGCGAAAAGGGTACCAGCCAAGCCTGGCGCCACCATAGTGGTGAAGCATTGAGCGCGAAGGGGGTGTTCATCAAAAGCCAGCTGGAGACCGCCCGATTGTAGCTCCGCTTCAGTGCTCAGCAAGACTGATCGGAGCAGCAAGTTCTTCATACACCGCTAAGGTGGCCCGCTGCATGTCCGCCAACCGGTATCGAGTCAGCGGCAAGATGGGGGGTGCCAAGCGCAGCAACTCCGCCGTACGTTCGACCAGTCGGGCCCGATCTAATGCAGGAACACGTCCCGCTGGATAGAGCTCGGCCAACAATTCGCCGACCCCTCCATGCGCATAGCCCAACACCGGACGGCACAATGCCAAGGCCTCCAGCACGGTGCGACCAAACGCTTCGGGCTTCACCGACAACTGCAGGATCAAATCGGACACAGCATAGATTTCCCGTACATCACTACGCGGCGGGGTAAAGACCAGCCAGTCATCGACGCCGCGCTGCCTGGCCAGCTCGTGCAAGGTCTTAAGGTAAGCTTGGTGCCCGGTTTCCTCCACACCCAGCAATAGCAGCCTCGTGGGAAGCCCTCGCAATTTCAGCGCAGCCAGCAATTCAATGGCTTCGATATGCCCCTTGAGGCGAGTACCTCGTGCCGGCAAGGTCAGCAGGGGAGCTTCAGAGAGTACCGGGAACTCAGCAAAAAAAGTCTCCCGCCACTCCGAATCCGGGCGATAACCGTAGGGAAACGCCTCGGGGTCCACTCCCCGCGGAATGACCCTTAGTCGTTTGACGGGTAGATCCGGGTAATGGGCAAGCACATGGTCCCGAACGGTTTGCGAAACCACAATCACCCGCTCGCCACGAGTCAGAACTGAGCTGTAAGGTCCGGGAGTATTCAACTCATGTACGGTAGTAACCCGATGCGGCAGCGGTTGCAGCCCACGTACGGCCCATTGGGTCACCCACGCCGGCAGGCGCGAGCGCACATGCACAATATCCGGTTGCAAGTGACGCAGTGCCCGATGTAGATCGCTAATCCGACCTAGAGTACTAACCGACTTGCGCCCGACATCCAACTGCAGATGTTCACTACCCTCGGTGAGCAGGTTCTGCACCAACCTTCCGCCTGCGGAAATCACCACTGAGCGGTGTCCTTGCGCAACCAGTGCCCGGCTAATCTCCAGAGTAGACTGTTCGGCCCCCCCACTGTGCATGGCCGGGATGATCTGTACTACCGTCAGGCGACGCTGGACAGGGGGGGATTCAGAAGCATTCACTACGAAGAGGATGGCATGACATCTCTCAAAAACATGCAAGTTCCGTACCGATCTAGCCACCTGTCGGACCTGGAAAGATACCGACAGCGGCAGTAAAAAATTGCTCAGTCCATAAGCACGAAATGGGCTGCGCAATAGGGGCACACGGACTCACCCCCATTATCCTCAATGGCCATATATACCCGCGGATGCGAATTCCAGAGAACCATATCCGGCAGTGGGCAGGACAGAGGCAAATCGGCACGGGTCACTTCATAGTGGCTCGACATATTAGCGGAGAGCCTGGGCTCGGCCTGGGACTGTAAGGAACTTTTCATATACACAACTCTGCTGGATCACACAGAGTGTAGCGCGAGCGATACGTGCCGGGTAAATCGAGCGCTGTAACGGGCGATTTGTATCACCCGTGGCACACTGATGCCATTCTGTGACTCGGAGGGTCCTCAATATGAACTTCAATACGCGCTATCAACGCTTGCGGGCCATCCTGCTTTCGCCACGTAGTGTGTGGTCCCAGATTGCCTCCGAACCAGCCACCACCGGCTCACTTTATCGCCACTGGATCCTCTGGCTCGCCGCCATTCCGCCGCTGGCAACCTTTTTTGGGTATGCCGTGTTTGGCCTGCACCTGCCGTTTATCGGCACATTCCGCCCCGGCTTTGGGATCCTAATTGCACAGTTGCTCCTGAGCTATACCGTAGCCCTACTCATGGTCTGGATCCTAGCCTGGATTACCGCAGCTCTGGCGCCCAGCTTCGGTGCCCAGAAAAACCCTCTGCAGGCACTCAAGACCATCGCCTACGCGATGACTCCGATCTGGGTAGTGGGGATACTGCACCTACTGCCCATTCTCGGTCTGTTGACTGCGTTACTGAGTCTGGCTGCACTGGCTTATAGCGTATGGCACTTGCATGAAGGTCTGATCGCCACCATGCAAACACCCCGTGAACGGGCGATCGGCTATACCACGGTGGTGGTAATCATCGGCATCGTACTCGGCTGGGTGCTGGGCTTGATCGTTATGTTCAGCAGCGGCATGCAGGCCATGCTGACACCATCTATGACGCAGATTCCCAGCCGCTCAAACGATCGCAGTGGGCAGATCAGTCAAGCAGCGAAAAGTATGGCAACCTTCGGTAAGGCACTGCAACAGGCCGCCAACGGAGTCGCATCTTCCAGCCCTGAGCAACCGCTGCCAACCTCCACCGTGGCCGTCAGTCTGGAGCAGCTCAAGGCACTGTTACCGAAACAGATCAACGGACTTGATGCGGTGGATACAAGTGCCGAATCCAGCCAACTGAGTAAGCTACAGATCAGTTCGGCAACCACCCATTTCCGGGCCGCATCGGGATTGCCCACGATTCAGCTCAGTATTACCGACTACGCCGGGGCCAGCGGTATGCTCGCTTTGATCGGCTTGGTGCAGACCGAGAAGCAGACCGCCCACGGTTACCAAAAGACGTTTCGGGTCAATGGCCGGCCGGCCAAAGAACAATGGAACCGACCAACCCAGCGCGGCAGCTTTGGCTTGGTAGTCGGCGGACGCTTCCTGGTTGAGGCCAAAGGTCATGCCAAGAACATGACCACCCTGCGTGATGCGGTCTTAGGCGTTAATTTGAAGAAACTACAAGCGATGCGTACTGAGGGCACATCAGGTCATGGGCCCAGTCAGTAATTGCCCGTCACCCGCAGCACTACAGCACCTCAGCAAGCTCAATCAGCAGTAATTCGGAGGCTTCCTGGGCCTCAACCACCAGCGAATCTTGCTGTTCCAAGGCAGCGCCATCGCCAGCACTAAATTGCTGGTCACCCACTGCAAACCGGCCACGCACCGCTTGCAACCAGGTCCGGGGGGAATGCAGCGTGTACTGGCGTTGCCTCCCTGCGGCAAGACGGGTGGCATGCAGACTGGCCGTAGCATGCAAGGCAACAGACCCTTCGGCCACCCTGGAAGCGGGGGCCGCGATACAAACCCAATCCACCGCTAGCGCCGCGTCATCAAAGCGGGCCTGAGCATACGATGGGGCAATATTGACCCGATCAGGTTGAATCCACAATTGCAAAAAATGTACCGGCTGCCTACTTGAGGCATTCATCTCACTATGCCGGATGCCATATCCGGCACTCATCCGCTGCAGCATTCCGGGCCTGATCTCGTCCTGGATTCCGGTACTATCTCGATGACGCAATACCCCATCGATCACCCAGGTCAGGATTTCCATATTCGCATGACCGTGCTCGGCAAAGCCCTGGCCGGGAGCGACCCAATCCTCGTTGAGCACGCGCAGTGCACCACAACCCATCTGTTCGGGATCGTAATAACCGCCGAACGAAAAGCTGTGCCGGCTATCGAGCCAAGCGGTGCGGGTCTGGCCGCGTTCTGTAGCGGGTCGAAAACGGATCATCCGGTGCTCCTGCCGAAAACCAGGGGTTAACTTGAGGTCTAGAGAATACTGGGGGTCTCTAAAAACCGACGGTCCCGGCCGTACTGTACAGCCAGATTAAGGGCCAGCTAAACAAACCGGCAAGCAGCAGTTTTCACGCATCCTGTTACCTCCTGATTGGCTTCAATCGATGCGACAGACTTCATCAAATTCGAACCGTGGGCCACGTGGGAACAGGTCATGGCTGGTATCACCGTAACCGAGATTGATCAGAAAATTGGATTTCACCGTGCTGCCCTTAAAGAAAATCTCATCGACCATGGCGTTATCGAAACCGGACATCGGCCCGCAATCCAGGCCCAATGAGCGGGCCGCAAGAAGCAGGTAAGCCCCTTGTAGGGTGGCATTACGAAATGCCGTCGATTCAATCAATGCCTGGTTACCAGCAAACCAACTTTTTGCATCGGTATGGGGGAATAGTTTGGGTAAATGCTCGTAAAAGGCCTCATCCATGCCCACAATGACCGTCACCGGTGCCGCCATGGTTTTTACCCGGTTCATTTCCATCAGTGTCGGCTCGAGCTTGGCCTTGGCCGCGGCAGACTTTACGAACACTAACCGTGCCGGTGAACAATTGGCGCTGGTCGGAGCCATTCGAGCCAGATTATAGATCCGTTGTAGCAAGACATCTTCAATCGGGCGGGACAGGAAGGCGTTGAAAGTCCGGGCCTCGAGAAAGAGTTGCTCCAAGGCAGCATTCGCGAGAGGTGTTTTCATGGCAAGCTCCATAATTGTATGGTCCCTAGTGTAAAGGCTGGGTTCGTACAATGAGAGTTCCAATACGGCAACCGTGTACAGGCATCGTGATAACAAAGTGCGGTGTTATATGACCCGTGCCCAAGCCTGGATCCTTACCGATGGCATGGCTGGCAACGAACGCCAGGCACTGGCACAAAGAGGACTGTTGCGCCCACTGCAGACCGCATCTATTACCCCTCGTGAAACCGGTCGTATCGCCACACTGGTAGCTGAGAAGCTACGCCGCTGGCACCAAGCTCAAAAAACCGAGGCCTGATCCAGACGGGTGACGGCATGCCGCACGATCCCGCTCAGCCTCTCAATCTCAGCATCACTGCGCTCCACTAAGCGATGTCGTCCATCCAATGTACACAGTAAGGCACGATCAAGAATCGCTGCATGAGCCTGGCGCAGGTGCACTCCCGGTACCGGTAACAGGCCAGCTTGATCGCAAAGATCGATCAAGGTTTCACTTGCTGTCGCTTCAAGTAATTCCGGTCGCTTTGCAGTATGAATCAGTACCAGCGTTTGCAACAGAAACTCAATATCCAACAAGCCACCTGCACCCTGCTTCAAATCCAGGTAGCGGGTATCGGAACGATCCCGTTCGGCCCGCCAGCGGGCTCGCATCGCCCGCACCTGGGAGCGTACCTCGACAGCACTTCGCTGCCGACACAAAACATTGCGGCGCACCGCCTGCAACCGGGCCCCAAGCATGGCATCACCGGCAACCGGCCGGCAGCGTACCAAGGCCTGGTGCTCCCAGGTCCAGGCTCGGCCATTCTGGTAGGCCGCATAGGCCGACAGACTACGAACCAGCAAACTCTGACTGCCATCCGGGCGCAGACGCATATCCACTTCATACAAGCGACCGGCCGAGGTCGCCATACTCAGCCAGTTGACCACCCGCTGGGCCAAACGTTGGTACCAGATAGCTCCTTCCAGTGGGCGTGGCCCATCACTTTGCAAGCTGGCACGATCCCCATCGTAGATAAATGCCAAATCCAAATCTGAGGCGAAACCCAGCTCAGCTCCACCCAGACTGCCATAACCCAGTACCACGAAGCCCAGCCCTGCCCCGGGAAGGCGCCCGTGTCGACCTACCAAATCATGCTCAGCCAGAGCCACCAATGCCCCCAGTATGGCCTCGGCCAGGGATGCCAGGCGTCGCGAAGTCGCCACGGCGTTGGCACGTTGACTGATAAAGGCCATCCCCAAACGAAAACTGAGGCTGGCACGCAGTTCATTCAGACTCTGTAAGTCGGTTTCCAGATCGCGTTCCGCCAACGCCGCCCGGGCATGGGCAATCTCCCGGGCAATATCGGCGCGTTTCAGGGGCAGCCAATCGATACGTGGATCGAGCACGTCATCAAGCAGCAGCGGTTGGTTGATGACGTGCTCGGCAAGAAAAGTCCATTTCGCACAAAGCATAGCCAGGCGCTGCAGAGCCTGGGGGGATTCCTCCAGCAAGGCCAGATAGGCGGGACGTCGAGCAATATTCTGTAGCAGACGCAACAGCCTCGCTGTCGCAACCTGTGGGGCCGGCGTCGCTGCCGCCGCATCCAACAATTGTGGAATCAACCGCTCCAACCGTTGGCGTGCTGCGCTTTCCATGGTACGTACGGCCAGACTGCCAGCCAGTGCCTGCAGTGCCTGAACGGTGCTGGCATCAATCTCCGTTGGCCGTCGCAATTGCAAATCCAAATCACCTTCCTGAACCGCTCGCCAAAAACGCCGCAAAACTCTATCCCTGGACACCGTCTCCGGACGTTGCTCACCAAATACCTCGGTAAAGATCCCGGCGATTTGGTTACGCTGCTCCTGCAGTTCCACCATAAGCTCGGCACGACCCGGATAGCCGAGCCCCCGGGCGATCCGTTCCTGCGCCAGAGCAGATTCCGGCAGGCAATGGGTCTGCGCGTCAGCAAACATCTGCACGCGATTCTCCAGGCGGCGTAGAAATCGGTAGGACCCCGCCAACCGAGCAGCACGTGCTGCGGGAATAAAACCCCGCGCCTGACAAGCAGCCAGCGCCGGCAACAGACCGGGTACTCGCAACGATGCATCACGGCCACCACGAATCAATTGTTCGAGCTGCACCATGAACTCGATTTCCCGGATGCCTCCGGGACCCAGTTTCAGATCTTCGGCCCGGTCGCGCCTGGCCACCTCCAGATCGATCATGGTTTTCATCTCTCGCAGGCCATCAAAAGCCGTGTAGTCCAGGTAGCGTCGATACACAAAAGGACGCAGCATCTCCAATAAACGCCGGCCTGTGGCGCAATCTCCCGCTACCGGCCTGGCCTTGATCCAGGCATAGCGCTCCCAATCTCGGCCTTCACGCTGGTAATACGTCTCCATCGCCGCAAACGAAACGGCCACCCGTCCAGCCTGGCCAAAGGGACGTAAACGCAGATCGACACGAGCTACCTGGCCTTCCGCCGTCACCGTATCCAGCAAACGCACCAGCATCCGGCCCAGGCGGGTGTAATACTCGCTGGCCTGCAATGATCGGGGGCCATCACTACGCCCCTGTTCCGCATAGGCGAGCACCAAATCCACATCCGAGGAATAGTTCAACTCGCCACCACCGAGCTTGCCCAGGGCCATGACTACCAGCCGCTGGACCTGTCCGTCGGCATTACGTAACAGGCCATGTCGCACTGCTATGCGTTGCTCGGCATACACAAGCGCCGACTCGATCAGCCCCTCGTACAAAGCGGTCGTCTGGGCCAGGGTATCGTCGATATCGTCCAAGCCGTTGACGTCACGAAACAACAAGCGCAGCGCTTCAGCCTGACGAAAACGGCGTAATCGGCGCATGGCTACGGCTTCATCCAACCCCGCCAGCTGAATATTGCTTGCTCTGGATCCTGCATCAGTGGCTGCAAGCAGCCACTCTAAACCTTCGGGGGCCAGCAAATGCGGTTGGGTGCAAAACCCGGCAAAGGCATGGTCGCTGGCCAAAAGCAAGCGCTGGATGCGTTTGGCCACACCGGCATCGTCGTAATAAGGCACCCTTGCCTTGCGGCAACACGCGACCAGTTCATCATAACGGGTGGTAAGCAACCCTTGCAGACTCTCGCCGTCGACCGACGTTGAACTCATAGTCGAATTATGCCTGCACAAAGAGCCTACTCAGTCTAGCCCGGATATTTCATAGATTGCCATGCGGGTTGTGCAGGATTTTATGCCCAGATGGATTTTCTTGGGCAGCAGTGTAGCTGCGATTCCGGCCGCTTGAAGAAAATCTACCGGGGGAGCAGACATCCGCAAGAGGGGAAGGTAACAAACCTTCGGGTTCGATGAGGCATAAAAAAATATCGGCCCGCCACGCGTACGTGACGGGCCGCCCCTCCCCCACGCACATTGTGCGTGTAAAGACTTCATAGCGCATATTCGGTTTTTTGCCACGCCGCAATGCAACAGAAACTACCTCAATGAGTGGCTCATAACGGCTGTGGAGTATGCGTCATTTGCTCTGCAGTCACGGTTGCAATGTAGCGCTACCCACCCCTCGCCACGGCGTCATCCAGCAATCCGGCAAGCATCCACTTGACTGCTATAGAACCCGGCGATCCGGGAGCCGATTGCTACAAAGAAGGACCGGGAGACATCCATACAACACCATTTCCACTTCCACACCCTCTTCACTACCCTAAGTTTCCTACCCCAAGGGGTCATTTCTGCTTTGCCTTGACAGGCATACATTACCCCAAACGAATTTGACCCAGGTCAAATATTGCATTGATTGTGGGTCGCGTGGCGATTCACCTCAGTAACCGCTTACTGACCTCAATACCTCCCGATCCACATCCAGGGTGGGTTTTACGTGATCGCGCACGCTGCTATGACGTGGCTACCGAAACCTACGCAAATGCGTACACTATGCAACTCACATTGATCCCACCCAACAGGTCACATGGACATTCTCAGCCCCGAATTACCTGGGTATCCGGCTCCGGATCCCGCTATCACTGCCGCCTGGCTGCAGGATGAAAACTTTGCTGTCGGCGCATTGTTGAAGACCACCAGACTACCTGAAGACGAACGCGAAGCAATACGCCAAAAGAGTATCTCTCTGGTGGAGCGGGTTCGCGCCCACAACAACAACCTGAGCATGATCGAATCCTTCATGCGGCAATACGATTTGTCCAGTCAGGAGGGCGTGCTTCTGATGTGTGTGGCTGAAGCATTACTACGCATCCCCGACTCCGATACGGCCGATCGGCTGATCCAGGACAAGCTCGGCAATGCCGACTGGAAGCGCCATCTCGGCCAGAGTGAATCGCTGTTGGTCAATGCATCGACCTGGGGTCTGATGCTTACCGGACGCATGGTAAAACTCGGCAGTAAAACCGAGCAAGATGCCTTCGCAGCACTGAAACGCCTTGCCGCCCGCGCCGGCGAACCCCTGGTGCGTCTGGCTGTGCGCCAGGCCATGCGGATTATGGGCCATCAATTTGTCATGGGCCGTACCATCAAGGAAGCGCTTGAGCGCGGCCGAGCCAAATCACTACGTCACTACCGGTACTCGTTCGACATGCTCGGTGAAGCGGCACTCACGGCCGAAGATGCTGAACACTATCTACAGGCCTACCATAACGCCATCGTGCTCCTCGGTCACAGTGGTCCCTGGCCGGACATCCTCGCCGCTCCCTCGATCTCGGTGAAGCTTTCCGCACTGCATCCACGCTACGAGGTGGCCCAGTCTAGGCGGGTTATAAATGAACTGGGGGCACGGCTGCTGCAACTGGCCGAACTGGCTCACGCCCAAGGTATCAGCATGACCGTGGATGCTGAGGAAGCCGATCGACTCGAACTCTCTCTAGAGGTATTTAGCAAGGTATTTACGGCCCCCTCCCTGGCCGGCTGGGGTGGGTTTGGGCTCGCCGTGCAGGCCTATCTGAAACGTGCCCCACAGGTGATCCAGTGGCTTGGCAAGATGGCCCGTCAACAGCAGCGTCGCTGCTGTATACGACTGGTCAAGGGCGCGTATTGGGATGCAGAAATCAAACACGCTCAGGAATTAGGCTGGCACGGCTACCCGGTATTCACTCGTAAGGTAAATACTGATGTCTCGTATCTGGCCTGTGCCCAGCAACTTCTGGAACTCGGTGAGGAGTGGATCTATCCGGCCTTTGCGACCCACAACGCGCATACCGTAACCGCCATCCAGCACATGGCCCACGGACGTCCCTTCGAATTTCAACGTCTGCACGGTATGGGGGCTGATTTATATGCCGAGGTGATGGGTGAGGATTACTCAGGGCCACCGTGCCGGGTGTATGCACCGGTCGGCAGCCACGAAGATCTGCTGCCCTATCTGGTCAGACGTTTACTTGAGAATGGTGCCAACACCAGTTTCGTCAACCGTATCTCCGATCTGCAGGTGGCGGCTACTGACCTAGCCGCTGACCCTTACCAACAAGCGGCTGCGCACGCCCACAAAGCCCATCCGCACATCCCCCTACCCGTCTGTATATATCTACCAATCAGGAAAAATTCCATGGGTGTCAATTTTGCGGATCTCGATGAAATGCAGGCGCTGGCCACCGCCGTGAATACGAACCACGGTCCTTGGCAAGCCACGCCGCTCGTACCAGGCAGCCAATCCCAAGGCAGCTGGTTCGAAGTGCGGGATCCAAGCGATACCCGTCTCACGGTCGGACGCTGGCAGGCCACCACTTCGGCCCAGGTCGACCGGGCCCTCAACAATGCCCAGGTGGCACAACCTGCATGGGATGCCATCGCCGCGGACTCCCGAGCCAGGATCCTGGAAAGCGCTGCGGATTTACTCGAAGAACAGCGCGGTCCGTTTATTACCATGTGCGTCCGCGAAGCCGGTAAGACCCTCACCGCTGCCGTAGCGGAAGTACGTGAGGCAGTGGATTTTCTTCGCTACTATGCTTACCAGGTACGGCAGCAGTTTGCCGAGCCGATGATCCTGCCCGGACCCACCGGCGAAAGTAACTGCTTGTCCCTACATGGCCGCGGCGTATTTGTCTGCATCAGCCCCTGGAATTTCCCTCTAGCGATCTTTACCGGACAAATTGCTGCGGCACTGGCTGCCGGCAATGCGGTGTTAGCCAAACCGGCTGAGCAGGCCACCCTGATCGGCCATGCCATGATTCGGTTGCTGCATCAAGCTGGCATTCCCGAGCCGCTCCTGCAGTTCCTGCCCGGTGACGGTAGTACCGTTGGTACGGCTTTGACCGGTGATCCCCGGGTCAGCGGGGTCGTCTTCACCGGCAGTACTGAGACAGCTTGGGCTATCAATCGGGCTTTGGCGGCACGGCAAGCCCCCATCGCCACGTTGATCGCCGAAACCGGAGGCCAGAATGCCATGCTTGCTGACTCCTCGGCTCTACCCGAGCAACTGGTCAAGGATGTGCTCGCTTCAGCCTTCGATTCGGCCGGCCAGCGCTGTTCCGCCGCCCGGGTACTGTTCGTGCAGGACGATATTGCCGACAAGGTCATCAAGATGCTCAGCGGGGCCATGGCTGAACTAAAGGTAGGCAACCCTTGTCTGCTATCGACCGATGTAGGCCCGGTGATCGATGCCGATGCCCTCGCCATCCTCAAAGTACATGCCGAACGCATGGATCGCGAAGCGACACTGCTGGCCCAGGCAACACTGGATGAAAGCTGCACTCATGGCTACTTCTTCGCCCCGCGCGCATATGAGATTTCTTCTATCGGCTTACTCAAGCGTGAAGTCTTTGGCCCCGTACTGCATGTAGTGCGCTGGAAATCCAAGCAACTTGACCAGGTCATCGCCGACATCAATGCCACGGGCTATGGATTGACGCTGGGAATTCACAGCCGCATCGACACTACTGTCGAGCGGATTCACCGCGGCATTCACGCCGGCAATTGCTATGTTAACCGCAACCAAATCGGTGCCGCCGTCGGCGTACAACCCTTTGGGGGTGAAGGGCTATCGGGTACCGGGCCGAAAGCCGGTGGCCCACATTACCTGGCCCGTTTCGCAACCGAACGGGTACTGACGATCAACACCACTGCTGCCGGCGGCAATGCCTCGCTACTCACTCTCAGTGATGACTGAAGCGGGAGCAAGACGCGCTATCCGAATCCTACCCAGAGTATTACTCGCAGTTATTTCATAGCCGACCCCCGGCCAAAAAAAACCCCGCACCGTCATGACGGTGCGGGGTAGCTGATCAAGCTGTTGTAGGCGACTACTCAAAAACGGTAGGTACTCGAGAAGGCCAACAGATCAGCACTGTTCTTGTAATAACCGGTTAACCGGTCTTGGGTAGCGCTGGCGATATTCACGTTTGCGTTATTGACGAACAAATGAGCATAACCCAGACTCATCTGGAAATTACTCAACGGCTTGTAGGTCAAGCCGAAGGATAACCAGTGGCGCGTGGCATCGGGCACCCTGGGAGTCCGCGTCAAGTCGTAGGTTGGCGTGTTGTCCAGGGCGAGACCAGCGCTTAGCGTCAATTGATTGCTGAGTTTGTAGTCACCACCCACGGCGATGTAGTAAGAATTACGCCAGTTGTATATCTCAGAGCTGGGTGGCTGGTAGGGATTGGCAAAGTTCACGGTGAGCGTTTTGAAGCTTGACCACTGGGTCCAGTCTGCCTCTACACCCAGGCTCAGACGATCACTCATTTTCCGCCAGTAGCTCAGATTGAGATAGGCCGGGGTGGAGTAATTGGCGATACCGGCCGTGTTCTGGAACAGCGGCAGGTTGGCCTGGGTGAAGACCCCCTGTACCTGCGAAGGTACGCTGAAAGTAGCCTGACCGTGAATAACGTGATGGATCTTGGCGTGATAGAGAATGCCAAAAGTATCTACATCGGTCGGCTTCCACGATACGCCTAGCTGCCAGCCCCATTTCCAGTTGTTGCCCTTGACCCGGGCATAGCCATCAGCAGACTGGGGCAAGAAGGCCGGCGCCAGATTGAATGTAGTGGGGTTAGACAAGATTGCGCCGAAGTCTACGGCATTGGTCAGGTCGACACTGGTCCGCTGAGCAATGAGGCTGGCCCCCAAGGCCAGCTGCTCGGTAACCTTGTAGGAAACCGAAAATGTCGCATCGACGGATTTCAGATCAGACTTGATGGCGTTGTAGCGACCGACCCAGTCAGGGTCGTACTGGGTTTTAAAGCCGAACGGTGCGGAGACTCCGAAGCCGACGACCCACTGATCGTTGATCGGGCGCAAGTACATGAATGCCGGAACCGGAATCACCCCGCCAGCATTGCCACCGTCGCCCCCGGAGATCGGCCGGCCCAGGGCATCGGTAGCGCCACCATGGAAGCGCGCATTGAAGCTGATCGCGGTGGCGTCAATCTTCAGATAACTGTGCTTGAACCAGGCCATGGCGGCAGGGTTGTTGGCAACGACCGAGGCATCCCCCGGCGCCGCTCCCCTGCCCGCATAGGAACGGCCCATGGACTGGGCGCTGTCTTCCTTGAGTTGGAAGGCGCTGGCTCGCGCCGTCTGGGGTATAACCAAGGCTGCGGCGATTGCCAGAGCCAAACCACCCAGCAGTAAAGCGCCTCGATTGACGCAGAAAATCGAATCATTCTTGTTCATCGAAACATTCCTCAGGGTATGGGACAGTATACAAGCAGGCCTACGCACACAGCCAATTCACTCCCGGACACATGCAATCCTTACCTCGTCTTGCCACGCTTGCAAGTGCAGGTGCAGCATGAAAACACTGCCATGCTATCCCGATTTGGCCTCTATGGTGGTTCGAGCCCTATACTATCTCAGTCGTTACCCACCGATACCGAGCTCAAACGCTATGCTCGTGCATCCAGCGCGCCGACCCCAGCTCTCGCATGCCTTGGTGGGGTACCTTCCGTCCCTGACCTGCGCCCTATTTGCGCTACTCAATATTCCCCTGCTCAGTCTGCCCTCTCTGTGGCTTGCCAATGCCTTGGGGATGGCCGCAACAATGCACGCTCTGGGCCGCAGCCCACCTCCCTGGAACTTCCGGACATTCAGTGCCACGGCCGCACACCTGATCCGGTTTGCCAGTTATTCTGCACTGGTGCTGGTGTTGCTGATATGGCCGTTGTTGTGGATGCACTCTGCACCCGGGTTAGTGGCTACGCTGCTGTTGACAGCAGCCCTGATGCTCGGATGGGCTGCGGCCCTGCCCTTTTGGCCACGGTTTGTCGAGGTGTTCGAAACACCACTCGTAACGCCCCCCCCTGATGCTAACCTGGGCGAGGTAATCGCTACCCGGTTTCAGCGCCGCCCGGCTACCGATTCCAGGCATTTTCTGAGCCATGCCCTACCCGCTGCACTCATCCTGTTATTGCTGGCCCTGGGCATGTTGGGCCTCAGTGGTCTTTTACAGATCACTTGGCTGCACAACTGGCAGGCACCGCTGGTTCCCGTTTACTTCCTGATACTGGTCTGTGGGAATCTACTTCTGGCCCGACTGACCCGGCATCTGGGACCCTGTGGGGTTCCATTGGCTAATGAGGAGTCGGCAGCCACTCTACAAACCCTCGCCTTGCCGCCCATTGAGCCTCCCCCCCCGTCGCCCACTGAAGCCGACTTGACCCCCAGCCAGGTGGTCGAACTTGGTGAGCAACTGCTTGGCGCGGCTCGCCACGGCTCCACAGACGAGGCTTTACAACTACTCGATACGGGCGCCCCATGTGATCCCGACCCAGCTCCCGATGCACCGGACCGACGCGGGATCCTGGCTCTCGCCGCCGTACTGTCCGACACCCGTCTGTTACGCGCCTTGATTGCAGCCGGTACTCCGGTCAACCGGCTCAGAGCCGGGCTCGGCGCTTTGCACGCTGCCACGCGCGATAGCTGGCATGGCCGTGAAGAGGTTGTCCTGGTGCTACTGACCAACGGTGCCGATCCACGTTTGCCAGATGGCCAAGGGCACACCCCGCTGCATGGGGCGGCCCTTGCCGGCAATCCCAATGTGGCGGCCATGCTGCTGGATGCCTACGCTGACATTGATGCCGTCGACAACCATGGTCTGACTCCGCTGGCACTGGCCTGCCGGGGTGCCAACTGGCCTTTGGTTGAGTATCTCCTACAACATGGCGCATCACCACTACCCGTTGCCGGCGAACCCGTACTGCATGCCGCCTGTGGCATCGCTGAAGATGATGTGACCGGCGTTCGGCTGTTACTCAGGCACCATGCTGACCCCAATACCAAGGATCATCTGGGTCGCACCGCGCTGCTGACGGCCTGCCTGGAAGGTCACACCAGCATCGTCCGGGTGTTGCTGGCCGCCGGTGCGGATGTCCATATCACTGACCGCAACGGTACCACCGCACTGATGGAGGCGGCACGAGCCGGGGCCAGCGGCGTTCTGGAACTGCTCAGCTCCACCCACCCTGACATTCAGGCCCGGGATCTGCATGGACGCGATGCCCTATGTCTGGCATGCCAATCACCGCGAGTCAATGCTGACACCGTACAACAGCTGCTGAATCTCGGTGCCGACCCACACACTCCAGGCCCAGACGGTCGCTCGGCCCTGGATCATACCTGCGCCGCCGGACGCTGGGATCTGCTTGCGGTGCTCGATCCACACGCAGCCCTGCCCACCCACCTGATCGGCATCACAGAACCCGAACCGGGTGCCGATACTCCAGAGGATCTGGCCAATGCACTGCGTTACGGTCACTGGGCCGTCGCAGCAACTTTTGTACCCCTTTTCCGCGGCTGGACAAGCGCCTGCCAGGCCCAACTATTTACCGATTTAAGCGATCCAAATCAGGACGCACCTCGTGCCTGGCTACTGGAACACGGCCTTGATGCCGAAGCCCACCTCAGCAGTGGAGTGCGCTTGTTTGACGCTTTGGTCGAGCGGCTTCCCGACACACTCGATGCCTTGCAAAACCTGCTCCTGGCTGGGGCCAGCCCCGCAGGTACCGGCTTGTTGGCCCGTATCCTGACCCGACTCGACCCTAACCAAACCGGTAGCCACCTGGTGCCTGGTCTGCTCGAACGCGGTGCCGATCCCTTTGGAGCCGATGCCGAGGGTCGCACTCCTTTATCCCTGGCCGCCGCGGTACAGCAGATGGATTGGCTAGAGCCCCTGCTGGCTTATGGGGTTAACCCCAATCAGTGCGACCTGCGCGGACGCAATGCCCTGCACCACGCTTTAGAACGCCCAACCTCACTCACCCCAACGCTGGTGCGTCATCTGATCGCCCACGGCGGTGATCCCGAATGCGTGAACGACTGCGGAGAAACTCCACTCGGCCTGGCTCTGGCGACCGGTGAATGGGATCTGGTGCACTGGCTGCGCTGGGACGGCGACTTCTCGCTACCGCTACGTCCACTGCGGGCGGCCGACATGGTGGCAGCGGCAAAGAGTGGGGATCTGGCCGCCGTCAAACGTCTCCAGCAGCTTGGCTTCGATATCGACAGCCGTGATTCAGCAGGTGCCAGTGCCTTGCTCCACGCTTGCGGAGCCGGACATGACGATGTTGCCGAGTTCCTGCTAGCCACCGGAGCCGACTACCGACTGGCCGCCAATAATGGTGTGACCTGTCTGGCTGCCGCCGTCCTGGGCAGACAGCCTCGCTTAGCCCAGCGTCTGCTGGATATGGGCGCACAGCCAGATCGACGACTTGCCAATCAAGCCACAGCGCTGCATTTTGCCGTGGCTCGCGGCAGTCATGAAATGATCGAACTGTTGCTGCAGCATGGTGCCGATATCCACGCAGTGAACCAGGCTGGACAAGACGCTCTGATGATTGCCACCCGTCACGCCTACGAGCAGGGCGACAGTCTACGTGCACGCCGGGTGTTTGATGTCCTGCTCACGGCAGGGGCGAGTCCCCGCCGCGCCGACACCCATGGCACCACTGCACTGTTGTTCCTGTTGGGTGCGCACGCACCACCTGGACAAGATGGCGACGCCACGCATATCGGGGCTTTACTCCCCAGCCTGCTCGCAGCCGGCGCACTGATTGGTGCTGCGGATAGCCGTGGGGTCAGCCCCTTGCATGCCTGCGCATTGCACGCCTTGCTGGCCCCGGCACGGATGCTGCTTACGCGGGGTGCTTCCCGGCAGGCTCTGGATAGCTGGGGCCGACAACCGGTCGATGTAGCGCGCCGTTTGGGCTACGTGGATCTGGCCCGGGAGTTAGAAGTATGAACGACATCTGCAGTCAGTCGGGGTCGGCGTCATCTGCTGACGAATGCCGGCTCACCTGGCGCCCAAGATCCTCCTTGAACAGGGTTTCCAGCTCCACCAAGGCTTCACGATGGGATTGAATCAACGCAGCCTCGTCGTCGTACAACAGCGACTGCTCCTGCAACAGCCTTTCATCGTGTTCGCGGAATCGATCAATATGCTGGGCAGCACTCGCTGGATCAATGCCCAGCAATTCCAATACGCGCCGAGCCATGACCAGACTGGAATGGAAGGTCTCCCGAACCACCGTGTCGGGCTGCAACTCCAGCAAGCGGAAGGCATGCTGGCGGTTGCGGGCTCGCGCCACCACCTGTAGATGCGGATACAGGCGCCGCACCAACCGTGCGGTTCGTAAATTGGTCTCCGGATCGTCTGTAGCTAACACAAACACCTCGGCCTGATCAATGTGTGCTGCCCGCAATAACTCGGGACGCGAAGGATCACCAAAGAAAATCCGCACTCCGGAAAAACGCCGCGAAAATTCAACCTGCTCAATCGAATGTTCCAGTGCGGTGTAGGTAATACCCTGAGCATGCAGCACCCGTGCCACAATTTGCCCGACCCGACCATACCCGGCAAGGATGACCCGCGAAGGAGTCTCCGGAGATTGCGGTGAGTCATACGGTGGCACTTCCGCTGTGGATTGATACAGCGTGCACAAGCGCGAGACCAAACCCACCAGAAGGGGCGTCAGGCCCATGCTCAAGGTAATTGCCAACAGCAGTCGGGCGTGCATCGTCGGATCAATCAGGTTCACCTGATGGGCCTGAAACAGAATCACAAAGGCAAATTCACCACCCGAAGCCAGCAAACTCGTGAAACGCAAGGTCTCGGCGATATCCAGGCCGCCAAAATACCGGCCGATCAAGATAAGTATCGGTGCCTTTATGACCAGCAAGCCCAGCACCAGACCCAATATCAACAAGGGTTCCATCCAAATCAAGCGTAGATCTACAGACATCCCTACCACCACAAAAAACAATCCCAGCAACAGGCCCTTGAAGGGCTGGATATGTGACTGGATCTCGTGCCGATAGGCGCTGTCGGCAAGCAACATACCGGCCAGAAAAGCCCCCAGCGACATGGACACTCCCGCCAAACCGACCAACCAGGCCATGCCAAAGGCGAGTAGCAGGGCCGTTGCCGTAGAGACATCGGGAAGATTGGTTTTAGCAACCATTCGAAATAAGGGCTGCAGCAGAAATCGTCCGGCCAGAATGACCAGTGCAACGATCCCCACCACCCGCAGCACGCCGAGCAGATCAAAGCTCGACGACGGCACTCCCAACGCCAGCATCGGTACCACCGCTAGCAGGGGAATGACCGCCAAATCCTGGAACAGCAGCACCGCCAAGGTAAGTCGGCCGTAGCGGGTTCCGAGATCCTTACGCTCGGCCAGCAGCTGCACCCCAAAAGCGGTGGAGGACAAGGCCAGAGCAATGCCAATCACTGCGGCCGCCTCGATACCCAAACCCAAGCCGTAATAACCGGCCAGTCCAAGTAGTAACGAAGATAGGACTACCTGGAACAGACCCATCCCAAAAATCTGTCTACGCATCCTCCACAGGCGTTGTGGGGAAAGCTCCAGACCAATCAGGAAAAGCAGCAACACTACCCCCAGCTCGGCCAAGGACTGGATGGCTCCGCTCCGGGTGAGCAAACCCAGACCATAGGGGCCAATGGCCATACCCGCGAGCAGATAACCCAATACCGAACTCAGCCGTAGCCGGGTAGCCAACGGCACCGCAATCACGATGGCCAGCAGAAACATCAGTGTCGCAGCAAGAAAATCCGGTGTGTGCATGCGGCGCTCCCCGAGTACGCCACGATTATGTCATGACCGACCTCAACCTTCGCGCAGCCAGCGCGCCGCATCAAGCGCGAAATAAGTCAGAATCGCATCGGCGCCCGCCCGTTTGATGCTCATCAAAGTCTCCATCACACAGGCCCTTTCATCCAACCAGCCTTGAGCCGCCGCGGCCTTCAACATCGCATACTCGCCGCTGACCTGATAGACAAAGGTAGGCACTCCGAAGCGCTGCTTCACCCGGTGCACGATATCCAGATAAGGCAGACCCGGCTTGACCATCACCACGTCCGCCCCCTCTGCAAGATCAAGCTCGACCTCGCGCAGGGCCTCGTCACCATTGGCAACATCCAGCTGATAAGTGTGCTTGCCACCCTTGCCAAGGCTGGCGGAGGAGCCAACTGCATCACGAAACGGACCATAGAAACTGGATGCATATTTGGCTGAATAAGCGAGAATCCGGGTCTGGATTAGGCCCTTTGCCTCCAGGACCTCACGAATCATACCGATACGGCCATCCATCATGTCTGAGGGCGCCACGAAATCGACTCCGGCTTGCGCCTGGACCAGTGACTGCTTGATCAACACCTCAACCGTTTCATCATTAAGTACGTAGCCGTGGGCATCAAGCAACCCGTCCTGACCGTGAGTGGTATAGGGATCCAAGGCCACATCACCAATCAATCCCAGTTCGGGCAAGCGTTCTTTCAGAGCCTGTATCGAACGCTGTAACAAACCTTCCGGATTGTAGGCTTCGCGGGCATCTTCACTCTTAACCGTGGCCTCGATGACCGGAAACAGAGCCAAGGCCGGAATACCCAGACGCAAGGCTTGTTCACCAAGGTGTAATAGTCGATCGATACTCAGCCGCTCGACCCCCGGCAGGGATGCTACCGGCTGGGCCAGCCCCCGCCCGGCACAGACAAAAACCGGCAGAATCAGATCCGCCGCAGTAAGTACGGTCTCACGCACCAAGTCGCGAGAAAACGCGGTGCGGCGCATACGCCGCATACGGGTGGCAGGAAAAGACATCACAGCTCTCGCCAAGGAAACCTCTGTATTGTAACCACCCCTACGCCCGCAAAGGCCCGGCATCAAACCATCCAGGCTAAGGCAAGCCCCTTAAAAAGATGGCATCAGGAACTACGACACAGTTTGTTGCAATTATATTCAGGTGACATGCAGCTCGTTAGGTTAAAGTTAATACCCAGTGCTTCCGATACATACGGTAGCTTTTGTTCCACCCAAGTTAACTATTTTTCTTAACTCACTGTAAATCAAGCATGACCATGGTCCTCTTCGCACTACTGAGCCTGGCTTTATTACTGGTCGTATTTTCAGTCAAACATATTCCTGTAGGCATGGTCTATACCCTGCAGCGCGCCAACGGACAGGCCCGCCTGCTACGCGAAGGCACCCATCTGGTTTTACCCCTGGTGGAACGGGTGCGACACAAGATCAGCCTCACCGGCCGTATCCTGGAACTCCAGAGTGAGGGGCAATCTGTGCGCGTGTACTGGCAAGTCATCGACCCCATCCAGGCCGATGGCTTGATCGAACAGGCCGAGTCGCTGCTTCGCAATGAAGCCCGAGGCCTGCTGAAGCCCGTCGACAAAATATCCATGACAAGCCTCGAAGACCTGAAGGGGGCCTTGAACGCACGCTATACCGAGCGTGGCCTGCGAGTGATTCGCGTCGAGGCGCCCGCAGACTAATCCGTTCCATACTGGTATTTCCCGGCTCAGACACCGATACTGCGACATTCGCTCATGAACAGGCCGCAGGATTGCTGCATGCCGGCCAATAATTCGCTCGATCTCCAGCTGGAGCAAGGACTCGATCTCCTGGGTGTGACGCTGCCGACCCAGGCGCGGGCGGATCTGCTCAGCTATCTCGACCTGCTCGCGCACTGGAGTGCTTCGTTCAACCTCACCGCCATTCGCCAACCCGAGCAGATGGTGACCCGGCATCTACTCGACTCGCTGGCCATTCTTCCCTGGATCGAGGGCAAAACCCTTGCCGACCTTGGCAGTGGTGCCGGGCTCCCCGGTATTCCCCTAGCCATCGCCCGGCCTTCCCTGTCTATCAGCTTGCTCGAAAGCAACGGCAAGAAAGCCCGTTTCCTACGCATGGTTCGGCGAGAACTCGGCTTGTCCCAGGTCGAGATCGTGCAGGATCGTATCCAAAACTGGCAAGGCCAATATGACTGCATCACCACCCGTGCCTTGGCAAGTCTGGATGAAATGCTGGTCTGGGGTGGTCATTTGTTGGCCACAGCCGGTCGTTGGTTGGCTATGCAGGGAAAAGCTGTTGAAATTGGCAGCCTGCCGGAAATTGCCCCATTTTACATCCACAGCATCCACCGCCTGCATGTGCCAAGCTTGGACGCCGAGCGCCATCTGGTGGTAATTAAGAAGACCGCCCAGACAGGAAACCCAACGACATGACGCGGATCATCGCCATAGCCAACCAGAAAGGCGGCGTCGGCAAGACCACCACTGCGGTGAATCTGGCCGCCTCCCTAGCCGAGATTAAACGGCGAGTATTATTGGTGGATCTCGATCCGCAGGGTAATGCCACCATGGCTTCTGGTATCGACAAGCATGCCGCCAAACCGGGTGGCTGCGAAGTACTGCTGGAAGAGGCCCCGATTGAGCAAGCTATCATCCCGGTGGAAGCCGGCTTTGATTTGCTACCGGGAAGTGAGGATCTCACCGCCGCCGAACTGAAATTGATGGATGCGTTGGCCCGTGAGTCACGCCTCAAGGAACAACTGCAGAAAGTTACCCACCGTTACCAACTGATCCTCATCGATTGTCCACCTAGTTTGCATCTGCTTACCCTCAACGCGTTGACAGCTGCCGATGGGGTGCTGATTCCGGTCCAGTGTGAATACTTTGCCCTGGAAGGATTGGCCAGTCTGCGTAACACCATCGAAGCGGTTCAACAGCGCTTGAATCCCGATCTGCAAATCGAGGGTTTACTACGGACCATGTACGACGTCCGTAACAACCTCGCCAACGATGTCTCGGCACAGCTCGGCCAGCATTTCGGTGACCGCCTGCTGCGCACCGTGATTCCCCGTAATGTGCGCTTGGCGGAAGCTCCAAGCCACGGCAAACCGATCAACCTGTACGATCGCGAATCGCGGGGAGGTATCGCCTACCTGGGACTCGCCGGCGAAATGATCCGCCGTGAACGACAAATGGCCGTCGCCGCTGCTACCGGGCGTTAAGCCATGAGACCGATTGTTAGCCGATTGATACCTACCGTCCAAATTGCCAAGGGGCAACGATGACTGCCAAGAAACGAGGATTGGGACGCGGCCTGGACGCACTGCTCGGTGGTTCTGCCGAGGCGGTCGACGGGCAGGAAGACCAGCTACGCAACCTGGGTATCCAGGCTATTCAGCCCGGCCAGTACCAGCCACGCCAGCACATGGATGATGAGCGACTGGAGGAGCTGGCCGCGTCGATCCGGGCCCAAGGGCTGATCCAACCGGTGATAGTCCGTGCCATCGGTCGCAATCGTTACGAGCTCATCGCCGGGGAGCGCCGCTGGCGCGCCGCCCAGCTCGCCGGACTGACCGAGTTACCAGCACTGATCCGGGACGTGGCTCCACAAGCTGTGCTCGCCATGTCCTTGATCGAAAACATCCAGCGCGAGGAACTCACCCCCATCGAGGAGGCGCGGGCTCTGCAACGCTTGCTGGACGAATTCGAGCTCACCCACCAACAAGCTGCCGCTGCCGTGGGCCGCTCCCGCGCTGCGGTTTCCAATTTGTTGCGGCTGCTCGATCTGCCGGATCCGATTCGCGAACTGCTCGATGCCGGGCGCCTGGACATGGGCCATGCCCGCGCTCTGCTCACCTTGCCGGTGCCCACCGCCATCGCCCTGGCCCATACTGCCGCCGACGCGGGCTGGTCGGTGCGAGAACTTGAAACTGCGGCTCGACAAAGCCAGACCAAGGTATCCAAGAGTGGCTCCCACGGCAAAAATCTGCATCGCGACCCCAATCTGGATATGCTGGAACGCGAGCTGTCTGAACGCCTGGCCACCCGCGTATCGGTACAACCCGGGCGTAGCGGGCGCGGTAAAGTCGTGATCCATTACCACAGCCTTGATGAGCTGGACGGGCTGCTCGAACACCTGCGCAGCTGACTCGCGACACGGTTTAGCTGGTTACCCACATGTCCGCACCCATACCGAATCGGTCTCCAGGAACTCCCATGATCGAATTGTCCGTAGTCGTACCCGTCTACAACGAGCGCGACAATCTTCTACCCCTGATTACCGAAATCACGACCGTGTTACGTGGCACAACGGGCTTTGAGATCATCTACGTAGATGATCACAGCGAGGATGACAGCCTGCAGGTGCTGCGGGAGGCGCGTGCATCGGTACCGGAATTACGCATCGTGCGCCACCTGCAGCGCTGCGGCCAAAGCACCGCTATCGGCAACGGGGTTCGAGCGGCACGTGGCAGCTGGATCATCACCCTGGACGGTGACGGTCAGAATGATCCGGCCGATATTCCGAAACTACTCGATGCCAGGCAGAAAGCCCCGGCCCATGTACGTATGTTTGCAGGCTGGCGGACCCATCGCCGCGACTCGTGGTCGAAGAGGCTTTCTTCGAAGATTGCCAATGCGGTACGCTCACGCATGCTCAAGGACGCCACCCCCGATACCGGCTGCGGCTTGAAGCTGTTCGAGCGGGAGCTGTTCCTGCGTCTGCCCTACTTTGATCACATGCATCGCTTTCTACCGGCACTGATTCGCCGTGCTGGCTATACGACCCAGAGTGTACCCGTCAATCATCGGCCCCGAACCCGTGGCAACTCCAAGTACGGTATGTGGGATCGCTTGTGGGTCGGTCTGGCCGACCTGCGAGGGGTAGCCTGGTTGATGCGCCGAGCCAAAATAACGGCTACCGAAGAACTTTGACTCCGACGCTCAGAACAACGAGTCCGGTTGGCTCAAAAATACCTGTTCTTCAGGCGTCGAGTCTCGACCCAATATTGCATTGCGATGCGGGTAACGATCAAAGCGCTCAATGATATGCCGATGACGATACTCGAAATCAAGTTGTGATTCCAAGCCCGACTGGGCAAAAAGTTGCAGCGCGACATCATGCATGAGCAAGGATTCACTGTGCATGTAGGGCATGTAGAAAAAAGCTCGACGTTGCATATCCTCTATCGCCCGATCAGCGTGACCGGCAACCGCCTCTTGCGCCAGCACCAAGGCCATCCCATCCTGAGCAAAGGCCTGCGCAGTGCCACGATGCAGGTTGCGGGAGAACTGATCCAGTACAATCACCTCAGCCAAGCGTCCCGGGACTGAGCTACGCCAGGCAAACAATTCCCCGCGGACCGCGCGCGCATACACATCTGCGAAGCGGCTCCGTATGGCTGCATCGAGATCGTTGTCTACGCGCCACCACTGTTCAGGCTGCAAAAAATCAAACCAGAATTCAAGAACTTTTTGGGCTTGCATAGGTACCGCCTTGGGGAGATGGATATTGACCTTCACTCAGCCGGCATAGGATGAGCTCTGCTGAGTAGGCAGCAAGGCCTAGATCCATGTTGGGTAACAGCCTACGGTTGCTGACCGTATCGGCCGCGGTGCTCATCCAGCGAACCCTTCCATTGAGGCCGATCAGCACCCGAACATCATTGTGGGCCAAGCCATATTCAGGACAAACTTTAGCGGCGCGCGGGTTAACCGCTTCAGGTTGCGGAATATACCTCCCCGAGGCCTTTCCCGAAGCGATACCCACCTGCTCCAAAATCGGGCTTACCTGTTGAAACCGACATGCTAGCCATCCCGGACCGCCTGCAAGGCCTGCTTCGGCCGGGTGTCGAAACTGCCAGCGGAGGTCATGGGGATCCCCTTCATTTTCCTACAAAAAAGCCCACATCCTCTTTCGAGGAGAACCCGGCAGCCATCCGGATCACCTAAAAATCAGGCTGCCTGGGGCCCGATACCGGCCGCACGCAAAGCCCGGTTAGTAATGGCATGCCCCAGTGCGATCAGCTCGGTGGCCCGATAAAACTCATAGCTCGCACAACTATTGAGAGGAATCTCGATCACCAGGTCAGGACGGTGCACCGCCAGTTTCAGCCGCGCCAGATTAGCCTGCATCAGTTCCATCGCCGCAACCGAAAGCCCGAACCGGCCAAGCTGATTCTGCACTTCATGATGCTCGTGCGCGGGATGCCACTCGGCAAACAAATTGTGCACACGAGCGGGAATGAGCCTCTTACGAGTTGCACTATTTTGTCTGGGGATGGATTTCGCAAACTCCTGCAAGTTAATTTCGCCGGGGCCGTCCAGTGAGACGGCAATCAGATAGTCGTACCGCTCCCGCAACAATGGAGTTACCGGAACTGGATTGAGCAAACCGCCATCAACCAGGCGCCGACCATCCTCCCCCTCAAATGGGTGGAACAGCATGGGAATTGCAATCGAGGCCCGTATCGCATCGAATAAGCGACCACGAGCCAGCCATACCTCCCGCTGCCGGTCAATATCTACCGCTACAGCCGTGAAAGGGATCCGTAACGATTCAATATCAGCTTCGCCCAGCAACGCACGCAGGCTCTTGATGATGCGATCACCCTTGATGAATCCAGGTCCGGTGAGCGTCCAGTCGAGCAGGCGCAGCACGTCGACCTTGTCCAGACTACACACCCAATCGCGGTAGGTCGATAATTTTCCCAAAGCATAGATCCCACCGATCACCGCCCCCATGGACGAACCGGCGACAGCAACAATCTCGAATCCAGCCTCCTGCAGTACTTCAATGACCCCAATATGTGCCAGTCCACGAGCCCCACCACTACCCAGTGCCAGAGCAACCCGTGGCCGGGGCCCAGCCGGCGGATTGGATAGGGAATCACTCATGGTTTTACAGCATACGCCTGCAAGGCCAGACCCAGCAGCATTTTCATCTCTTCCCGTAAGGCTACGGGGGCGACCAATTCCGCGTCAGGGCCGTATTTAAGGATATCCATGAGCAATTCGCGTGAATTGGCATAGGGTAGACGCAACTCGAAGCGTCCATCTTCCAAAAAGCGCCCCTGCTGCTGGGTATGCCAGTGCATATCAGCCACCCATCTTGCTGCATGTGCAGAAAAGTGGATGGTGGCCCAGTCCTGGGCGGCTCCGGCAAAAATGCCATAACCTCCGGCAAGGGCGGCATCCAGAGTGCTGTCGGCAAGATCTCGTACGGGAAGGCTTGGTGTACTGATCTCACGCATACGATCCACGGCAAAGCTACGCAGGGCTTCCTTATCATGATCCCAGGCATCCAGGTACCAATTATCGCGATAATGCACGATACGTTGCGGTGAAACCGAACGTCGAGTGACCTTGTCGTTACTCCTGGCGCGATAGACAAAATCGATGCGCCGCCGCTCCAATACGGCTCCTGCGACACTGCGAAAAACATGCTGATCCAACGCCCGACTACCCGAGCCGATCATCCGGATACGCTTCAGCGGCAAGGTTTGGCCGGTAGTACGTTCAGCCAGCAGTCGCTCGATTTTTGTACGAAAGGGTGTCAGGGCTCCCGTCAATACGCCCGGATCAGCCTGCTCCAGCAAAGTGTGCATAGCTAATAACGCAGCCAGTTCCTCGCTGCTCAGCCACAGTCCCGGTAACTCGAAAGAGTCCGCCTCGTCACCGAGATAGCAGAAACTCGCTTGCTCATCCGCTCCGCTCTCAAGCGGGGCACCCAGGGTATCTCGTAAATAAGCCACCACGCGATATACCGTAGCTCGGGAACATTCAAGCTCATCTATAAGCCGCGCTAACGATACCGGATGACGGGCCCTTTTCAGCAACCGATGCAGATGCACAATACGCTCAAAACGATCCATGATCCCGCCTCTTTATTGCTCTCCAGCATGCCGAGCATGAAGCTTACCGGCAAGTTTTCTTTTTTTCCTAGCGGGCCGGTCCGTTTTCACAACGCTATCGCGAATGATTTGCCAGATCCTTTTGCCGTGACTCAGCGGCCCTATCGTTTCAGAACTGGTGGGGGAATTGCTGCAGCCAACAGTTCTCTTGCTCCACGGTCAAGCAATTCCTCAGCCAGACTATGGCCCAGTTCTGCCACCTGCTGGATACTGCCGGCAATTTCACCCCGCAGCAGCTTGCCGGTTTGCGCATCCCCAACCAGGCCATGCAAGTGCAGCCTCTGTTCCCCAAGTACGGCGTAGGCGCCAACGGGCACCGAACAATTCCCACCCAGGGTGGCATTGAAAGCGCGCTCTGCAGAAACTGTACATCGGGTTTCAGGGTCATCGAGTGCTTGCAGCCAGTGCATGATCCGTGTATCGGTACTGCGAGCCTCAATGGCAATCGCCCCTTGCCCCGGTGCCGGCAGCCAGTCGGGTGGAACCAGTCGTTCACGAATCACCGCCGCCAGTCCCAGCCGCTCAAGGCCGGCTGAGGCAAGAATAATAGCGTCATAGTCTCCCGCCTGCAGGCGGGCTAGGCGAGTATTCACGTTGCCACGCAAACCCAACAGGTGGAGGTCAGGACGTAAAGCCCGCAACTGGGCTTGCCTGCGCAACGAGGACGTGCCGACGCGAGCCCCATGAGGAAGTGACTGTAAGTGCGAGTATTGGACGCTGACGAAAGCATCGCTCATATCTGCTCGACTGAGGATCGCTGCCAGGGTAAATCCCGGCTCCAGATCAACCGGGACATCCTTCAGTGAATGCACCGCCAGATCGGCCTTCCCCTCTTGCATGGAGATCTCCAACTCTTTTAAGAACAGACCCTTGCCACCAAGTTCGGCGAGCGATCGATCGAGCACCTCATCACCCCGGGTGGTCATCGGGCGGAGCTGTACTTGCAAGCCTGGATGGATGCACCGTAGCCGCTGGGCTACGTGCTCAGCTTGCCAAAGGGCCAAAGCACTCTGTCGGGTAGCGATTCGAATCGTTGTTGACATGCTGTTCCAAAATCATTCACTACGCAAAAACTTGCGTAGTGTGGGTAGGTTACGACGACTGACCTGCAGAGTCAGGTCGCTGCCAAGCAAACGCGCTAGCGTGCGACCATCCGCGCCAAGTTTCAAGCTAAGTAGACGTTCTCTGGGAACCAGGCAGCGCCGGTGTAGGCGTAGAAACCGCTCTGGATAGGCCTTTTCCAGCGCCTTTAGCGACATCTCAATCAGCGCCCGACCCTCCTCGTGTTGGACCTCTACATATTTGTCATCTGCCTGCAGCACAATGACTCGATCCAGTGAGATACGGATGGTCTCACCACGAACTCGGGCACTGAGGTAAACAGGGTCATTATCTGTAGCCCGCACTCTGAGACGCCCAGCCCGCAGCAAAGCCTCACATAGCCGGGCCTGAACGACCGGCTTGAGGAGATAGTCTGCAACATGCAATTGGAAAGCATCCAGTGCATGCTGCGCATACGCTGTACAGAAGACCACCTGTGGAGAACTGGGTAGTTTCGAGAGCCGACGCGCCAAAGCAACCCCATCCAGGCCAGGCATGGCGATATCCAGCAACAACACGTCCGGGTGCGTTGCAACCAGTCGCTCCAGCACTTCCTGGCCACTGCCGACACTGCCGACCAACTCGGTATTCGGGCACTGGCGCAGCATAATTTCCAGCCGTACCCGAGCCAATGGCTCGTCATCAGCGATGAGGATACGCATCGGGGAGTCGCAGCGTTGTTTGCCAGTGTCCGTTGTCATGAGTGATGTTCAGGGATGCCTGATGGCCAAAATGGTAACGGATAAGCGACTCGACGTTGGCAAGTCCGTGACCGGTACCATGCGGCGCAGGAATCTCGGGCAGGGGATTGCGTACCGAAATTTCCAATCCCTTAGTGCCACGACGCCCACGAATTTCCAGTACCCCCCCTGTGACCCGCGCAGCGATACCATGGCGCAGCGCATTTTCTACCAGCGGCTGTAGCAGCCAGCGCGGCACTACGAGCTCCCTCGGCAAATCAGCCAGATCACGCTTAATCTGCAATCGTTCACCCAGCCGTAACTGTTCAATGGCCAGATAATCATCCAGCCGTTGCAAGACCTCACCCAGGGTCGATTCCGAACTTTCATCTAATGCTGCGCGAAGAATTTCCGATAGGCTGACCAGAGCCTGTTCGGCACGCTCCGGATCTACTCGTAACAAGGCGGCTACCGTATTCAGACTGTTGAAAAGAAAATGCGGCTCGATCCTTGCCTGCAGAGCATCAAACCGGGCCCGAGCCAGAGCTTCACGGCGCGATCGCCATTCGCCCAATACCCACAGGTAGCGGAACAATGCTGCACTAACCAGTGCGGCCGCTCCACCAATGCCCAGCAGAAACCTGCCCCGACTGCTCTCGATAAGCTGAATTTCCAGGACATGATCGAAATGCCAGATTACGGCCGTTGAGGCAACGATCACCACCATCAGCAGCAGCCATGCGGCAATCCAGGGCCAGACTCCAGGCAACTTTTGCAATACCAGTCTGATCTTGCACAACACCACCCCACTGAGAATAGCCAGCCATGCGGCCAGCAGACCCGCAAGACCCCAGTCATGAACACCGATCCGATGTCCTGGTGCAAACAACATCACCAGAGATACTAAAATTGCCACGACGAACAGCGCGCCAAGCACCGGCGACGCACAAAAGTCCGGTAGTGGCTGGCGTGGACTGCGCCAGTTCACACGCACTCCTGAACATGTCTGGACAGCCAGGCCCGCAGATCAGCGATCTCGGCTGAAATCACCTGGTGTGCCATGCTGTAGGCATGCCAGTCCACAGCATGACCGAGTGCCTGCAGACCGTCCCGCGCAGCGATTCCGAGCAGGTATGGAAGAACCGGATCTATTTGTCCGTGGGCCATAAATACTGGTAAGGCGGCATTGGCTGAGCTTGCATCACGTGCCAAAGTTTGAGCATTGGGAAGATAGGTCGACAAGGCGATAAGCCCAGCCAAGCGTTGGGGATAACAAAGTGCGGTGGCTATTGCGACCGCACCACCTTGGGAGAAACCGGCTAGAAAAATATTCTCCTCAACAATGCCGTGACGGGCCTGCTCCTGAATCAGCTGACCGATCCGCTGCGTAGATTCAGCCATCCCGGTTTCATCCTGTGGGGCATCCGGACCAAAACCGTAGATGTCATACCAAGCCCGCATGCGCATGCCGCCATTGATACTGATCGGGCGTACCGGAGCATGTGGAAAAACAAACCGCAAGGAGGGCCCACCCACCTGCCCCAACTGTGGCACCAACGGTTCGAAATCGTGCCCGTCAGCACCCAGTCCATGCAACCAGATGACTGCATACTGTGGTGTGGCGCCCGTTTCAACTACTACGCAAGATTCCGACATAGGCACTCCTGTAAGCATTGCTGCTGTACATGGTGCCCCAAGCTTGCTCAAGCGCAAAGCACCACGGCTTCCGCCTGATATGTATTGACCTGTCAACGGCTGATTCTAGGTATTTTCACACTGGCATGTTCCACTCACTCTGATTCGTACAGCAAGCCCTCGGAGCAGAGCACGAGCGGCAATCAACGACGGTAGATCACTCTGATATGCGCAGGTCGGAACCGCCTGACTTCTCTTCGTCGTGAAGCTGCCTCGCTCTAGGGTCGAGGGTCGTCCCGTTGTTCCGGGCGCTTCATTGGAGCCTCGAGGGCTCTCCAACCGGCCCCTCATGTCCTGTTCCAAAGGCTCGCTGTCTGTTGCTGTGTACACCACTCTGATGGCTTCAGATTTGCTGGGTTTTTAGCGTGCACTGACAACATGTTGTCCGGTGACTTCACAAGCAATGGCCCAGATGAACCCCACCAACTCGCGGGCCGCCGCTGTGCAGACCTGTACCTTCAACTGTCAGTCCAAAGCCGTAATGTCCCCTTTGTCCCATCCTAAAATGTGCCCTTTTACTTACAAGGAGGGGGCCGGTGACGGAGGAGTCCAATACGATGAGTTGCAAAGAGGTGGATCGGCTGGGAGTGATTCGTGCGGTGGTGGAACAGCGCTTAGGCCAGGGGCCGGCGGCACGACAGTTGAGGCTGAGCGTGCGTCAGATCAAGCGCCTGGTACAGCGCTACCGGAGCCAAGGGGCCTCAGGTCTGGTATCACGGCAGCGTGGACGACGACCCAACAACACGATCCCAGAGGAGAAGCGCAGCGCGATTCTGTCCTTGGTACGGACCTACTACCCGGATTTCGGCCCAACGCTGGCTGGGGAAAAGCTGGCCGAGCGCCACGGGCATCGGCTCTCGGCCGAGACATTGCGTCAATGGATGATCGCCGAGGGATTATGGCAGGCCAAGCGGCGTAAACGAGCCCGCATCCATCAACGTCGGCCCCGTCGAGCGTGCTTGGGCGAGTGGGTGCAGATTGATAGCTCGCCCCATGCTAGGTTTGAGGGTCGGGGACCACGCTGCACCCTGATCGTGTTTATCGACGATGCCACGAGTCGGCTTACGGCCCTGCGTTTTGTCCCCACCGAGACCTCCGGGCCTACATGGAGACCCTCGGTGACTATCTCGAGCGCCACGGCCGTGCAGAGGCACTGTATTCCGATAAGCACAGCATCTTTCGGATCAACCTCCCGGATCACGAGGGTGAGCTGACTCAGTTTACCCGGGCCCTCAAGACGCTGGACATCGAGCCCATCCACGCCCACACCCCTCAGGCCAAAGGCCGGGTGGAGCGGGCTAACCCAACGCTTCAGGATCGCCTGGTCAAGGAGCTACGCCTGCTCGCCATCTCAGACCTCGACATCGCCAATGCCTTCCTGCCCACCTTCATTGCCGCTCACAACGCCCGTTTCACCGTCCCCCCGCACAACCACCACAATGCTTACCGGTCCGGTACGGCACAGCCCGGAGGCTCACCACCCATCCCTCTGGATGATGCCAAAAGCCTCCACCGGACAATCGATCAGGCTCAGGCTAAACAAGCTACCCGCCCCACCTGGAAACCGGCTCCTGACCATCCTTGGAAGCCTACCATCAAGTCTACTTCCACACCCTCTTCACTACCCTAAGTTTCCTACCCAAAGAGGACATTTCTGAATTGCCTTGACATGTCAATACATGATCTCTAGTCGGCCAAGTACTCGCGAATCATTTGTCGACCCCGATGAATGCGACTCTTGACGGCAGCCCGGGTCAACCGCAATTGGTCGGCAATTTCGCTAATGGATTGCTCTTCATAATCCCGCAACAAGATAGCCTGACGATACTTTGGAGGTAGTGAAAGAATGGCATCGGTTAGGTCACTACGCAGCTCGGTTTCAGCCCGATAGCGGAAACTTGGGGGGTCAAGTTCGGTTTTATTCCCTATAGGCAAGGCCTTGCGCAACAGCCGCTGACATTCCCTACGGACGATAGAGAACATCCATGACGAAAACGAGGCCAGCGTACGCAACGCTCCGATCCGCTGATAGATCAACCAAAGCGTCTCCTGCGCAGCATCATCCGCATCGCTATGTGTAGCACATTGTGATTGGGCAATCCGCCGCAAATCGGGCTGGCACTCGGTCAGCAAGCGCAGTATCGCAGCATGGTCGCCTTGGCGAGCGGCTTCAATCAGAGGCGTCTGCTGGTGCATGACCTATCCCTCATCTGAAAATTAATGGCTGGCCCATCTCGAAAAATGGAGTGTTCTCAACCATAAGAGGCGTACCCAAGACAAAATGATTCAAAATCTATCCGCGGAGGTATTCAGTACAGCCGATGCCACAGCCATAGTCAAACCTGAGAGGGTGGTCCCCAAATGGGGTATCCGGTGATCCATAGCTCGGCTCAGCAACCTATCCAAACGGGCCACATAAAGCGGGACGCAGGAGGTTGAGAGGGCGATGAAGCGGTACGGATTAACGGCCAAGCGGTCTCTTTAGCACACGGACTGGGGGTTGGATGATTCCAGGCACAGATCCGGGGTAAGCGGGATGCTGGCCCCCCAGGGAGTGGCCGCATAGGGAGCGGCGCTGGCAGCGGACAAGCCGACGCCCTGACCGGTGTCGATCAGGGCG
>QILI01000108.1 GCA_003233305.1 Mizugakiibacter sp. | reverse complement strand
GTTAGGGCCAATCCCGTAGGGCGACCGGCATGGAAGCCGGTCGGTTCGTTGCCAGTCCATGGACGGACTGTCGACGAACGCCCGTAGACCCCAACGCACCCGCAGGGCGTGAACCCCGGCCGCCCCTCTCTTCGTCCCTTCTCTCAGGCGAGTGAGAGAAGGGGCACGCCCACCATAGGTGGACGGAAGCTTGTCGCCCTGGACATGGAGCGTCCATGGCTGACACTGTAGAGCAGTGTCACCAGAAAGGCCTCGGCACAATGCACGATGCAGAACAGTCTCGATTGATGCGGTTCGTACCTCAGCGCTTTCTACGGACTCAGTAGCGGTAATGCTCGGCTTTGTAGGGACCCTCCACCGGGATACCTAGATAGGCCGACTGTTCGGCGGTCAACATGGTCAGCTTCACACCGATTTGCTCGAGGTGCAGGCGCGCCACTTCTTCGTCCAGCTTTTTGGACAACCGATAGACCTCATTATCGTAGGTTTCACGGTTAGCCCACAGGTCGATCTGCGCCAGAGTCTGGTTGCAGAAGCTGTTGGACATGACAAACGCGGGATGACCGTGGGCACAGCCGAGATTGACCAGGCGACCTTCGGCCAGCAGATAGATGCTGTGACCATCGGGGAAGGTATAGCGGTCAACCTGGGGCTTGATGGTGTCGCATGTGACGCCCTCAGCAGTGTTTAGCCGATCAACCTGGATTTCATTGTCGAAGTGACCAATGTTGCAAACCAGGGTATTGTTTTTCATGCCCTGCATGGATTCGAAGGTGATAATGTCACGATTACCGGTGGTGGTGACGTAGACGTCGGCACGGCCCAGGGTATCCTCGATGGTGGTCACTTCGAAACCTTCCATGGCCGCCTGCAATGCGCAGATCGGGTCAATTTCGGTAACGATGACCCGGGCTCCAAAGCCACGCAGGGAATGCGCACAGCCCTTGCCTACGTCGCCGTAGCCGCAGACCACGGCGGTTTTGCCGGCGATCATCAGGTCGGTGGCGCGTTTGATGCCATCGGCCAGCGATTCGCGGCAACCGTAAAGATTGTCGAACTTGCTCTTGGTGACCGAGTCGTTGACATTGATTGCCGGCACCAGCAGTTTGCCGGCCTCGGCCAGTTGATACAGACGGTGTACTCCGGTCGTGGTTTCCTCGGAAACACCTTGCCAGCCGCTGGCAACTGTTTTCCAGAAGCCTGGCCGTTCATTACGAGTGCGTTTGAGCAGATCCTTGACGACCTGTTCCTCATGATTGACGCCGGGCTGTTCGACCCAGTCGGAGCCGTCTTCCATTTCTACGCCGTGGTGAATGAGCAGGGTGGCATCCCCACCGTCGTCAACGATCAGTTGCGGGCCGAGCAGGCCCTGACCGTCCGCACCGGGATGGGTAAGCATATCCAGGGTGCACTGCCAGTATTCTTCCAGCGTTTCGCCTTTCCAGGCAAATACCGGGACACCGGTGGTGGCGATGGCGGCGGCGGCATCGTCCTGGGTAGAGAAAATGTTGCATGAAGCCCAACGCACCGAAGCACCCAGTGCAACCAGGGTTTCGATGAGTACCGCAGTCTCCTTGGTCATATGCAGCGAGCCGGACAGGCGTACGCCTTGCAGCGGTTGCAGCGGGGCATAGCGGGCTCGAATCTGCATCAGACCGGGCATTTCTTCCTCGGCCATGCGGATGCGCTTGCGGCCGAGTTCAGACAAGTTGATGTCGCGAATCTTGTATGGAGCGGTGGGGGAATTCTTGATCACAGCATTCATGGCGTTTTCCGTTGGTCGGCTGGGCGTTGTTTGGACTCGTGTCCAACCTCGTCGAGCCTGGCCGGAGCTACGTACGGGCATGGCAACGATGGAATCGTGGCCACCCGGCAGTATCAAATTCCGGTCGCAACACCCCTCGACGGGGAATGTAAAAGGAGATTATATCGCTGAATCGCGATGTATGGATATGGTCGGTCTTTTGGGTCTCAACGTGGTCAACTCATGCCTCGACCGATAGGGCTGCTAGGCTGGGGTCATGAGCCAGATTCCACAAGACTCCGCTGCCGAACGGCGCGACATCCATTTTCCACCCCACGATCAGCCATTGCGCGATAACGTGCACCGACTGGGGACCCTTGTTGGCGAGATGCTCGCTGAGCAGGACGGCCAGGAATTTTACGAACGGGTCGAAACTGTACGTACTGCGGCCATCCAGCGGCGTGAGTCGGGGGCCACGGTGCAGATGCTGGCCCGACTTCTGACCGGTATGCGGCCCGCCGAGGCCGAGTCTCTGGCCCGAGCTTTTGCCACTTATTTCCAGATGGTCAATGTGGCCGGGCGGGTGCATCGCATTCGTCGTCGCCGTGAATACCAGTCGGCGGGGGCCCCTCCACAGCCGGAGTCGCTGGCTGATGCGCTGGGTCGGTTGAAACGGCAGGGGGTGAGCCGCGCTGAACTTTGGTCATGGCTTGAGAACTTGGATGTCGAACTGGTATTTACCGCTCATCCTACCGAAGCGGTGCGGCGCTCGCTGCTGGAGAAGGAACAAGACATTGTGCGTGCCTTGATCGCCGACTTCGATCCGGGGCGTTCAGCCGTTGAGCGGATTACCGATCTGGCCCGGATGCGCACGGCTTTGACCACCGGCTGGCAAACCGCTGAAGCCTCACCTTTACGACCGAGTGTGCAGGATGAACTCGATCACGTCGGCTTTTACCTGGCCGGTCCGTTGTACCGGGCGCTGCCCGTGTTCTATGAAACCTTGCAGCGTGAACTCGAAGCGGTTTATGGCGCCAGTCCGGAGTTACCACGCATACTGCGGTTTGCCTCGTGGGTGGGTGGTGACATGGATGGCAATCCCAATGTTGGCGCGGACACCATTGCCGAGGCGCTGCGTACCCAGCGGGATCAGGTGATCGAGCGCTATCTTGAAGAATGCGCCCATCTGGGCCGGCTACTGAGCCAGACCGAAGGCCTGGTCGAGGTCAGCCCGGTAGTGCGTGAAAAACTGACGGCTTACCGTCGGCAGATGCCTGAGGTGGCGGCGGCGATACGTCCACGGCATCGTGACATGCCTTATCGTAGCCTGCTGGCACTGATGGGAGCGCGCTTGCGCGCCACCGGGCAGGATGCTGAAAACGCTTATTCGCATGCTCTGGCCTTCGAGACTGATGTGGCTTGCATTGCCGAGAGCTTGTGTGAAAACAAGGGTGAGCATGCCGGTCTGGTGGCAGTGCGTAGATTACTCTGGCGAGTGCGCAGTTTTGGCTTTCATCTGGCCCGCCTGGACGTACGCCAGGATTCTCGGGTTCACAACGAGGTTCTGGCGGTGTTGCTTGACGATCCCGGTTGGCCAGATCGGACGGCTGCGGAACGGGTGGCGATATTGCATTCCTATGCGGGCGGTGAAAAAGCTTTTGGCGCATGTGAGGATACCGGTGCGGAGGCTTTACGAGCGGTGTTCGCAACCCTGGCAGAAGCCCGCCGCCGTTATGGCAGTGAGGCCACCGGACCCTACATCATCAGCATGGCCGAGTCGGCAGCCGATGTTCTCGCCGTGTTGGCCCTGGCCCGCTATGGAGGTTTGCAGGACGAGTCCGGCCGAGTGCCTTTGGATATCGCCCCCTTGTTTGAGACCGTAGATGATCTCAGAAACGCTTCGGAAACCCTGCGGGCTTTGCTATCCGATCCACTCTATCGCGCTCATCTGGCCGCCCGCGATGATACCCAGCTGGTCATGCTTGGTTATTCCGACAGCGGCAAGGATGGCAGCCTGCTTACGGCACGCTGGGCCTTGCAACGGGCTCAGGTCGAGTTGTTGGAGGTGGCGCATGAGGCGGGCGTGGCCCTGACTTTTTTTCATGGTCGCGGTGGTTCGGTCAGTCGTGGAGGTTCACGTATCGGCCCGGCTCTGCTGGGCTCACCACGTGGGGCTGTGGCCGGACGCTTACGGATGACCGAGCAGGGTGAGGTTATCCACCGCAAGTACGGGATCCGGGCCTTGGCCCTGCGCAACTTGGAGCAAACAGTTGGCGGGGTGTTACGGGCATCTCTGCGGCCCCGCGCTGCCGAACCACGGGAACAACGTTGGGGGGAGCAGATGGCCGTGTTGGCCCGCAGTAGTGGCCAGGCCTATCGTGCCTTGGTGACCGATCCTGACTTTGTAGCCTATTTTCGCAGCGCCACGCCCATTGATGTTATTGAGCGCATGACTCTGGGGTCTCGGCCTTCACGGCGCCGCAGTATGCATGGCGTTGAGGATCTGCGGGCCATCCCTTGGGTATTTGCCTGGATGCAGTGCCGCTGCATTTTACCCGGCTGGTATGGGGTCGGTAGCGCGCTGCAGCATGGGGTGGAACAATTCGGTGAGCCGATGATGGCCGAAATGGTGAGCAACTGGCCGTTTCTGAAAACGCTGCTGGATGATGTGGAAATGGTTCTGGCTAAGTCCGATCTCGATATTGCCGAAGCCTTTTCACACTTGTCCGGGCCGCTGCATGAGCATTTTTTTCCACAGATCCGGGCCGAGTTCGAGCGTACCCTACAAGGCTTACTGCGGCTCACCGGACGTACCGGCCTGCTCGAGGGGGATCGACGCCTAGCTTTGTCGATCCGTCTACGCAATCCTTATGTCGACCCAATGAGCGTGTTGCAGATCGACCTGTTGCGGCGTTGGCGTGAGGGTCATTGCCAGGATGAAGACTTGCTGGCGGCCCTGGTCGCCTGCGTCAATGGCGTTGCCCAAGGCTTACAGAACACCGGCTGATATCCGGGGTACCTGAGGAAACCCCGAACCGGTCTTGTGGTTCAGGCACATTCGGCCACCGTCCATGGGGTGAGCCCCTCAACCTGGCACAGTTGACGCCAGGAGTGGCATTCTTTGACCCGCACAGCCAACGCAGTCAGATGCGGCCAGTTGGTGCCAGGGGTCGGCATGTTACGCGACCAGCGCATCAGTATGACTGTGTACAGATCGACCACGCTGCAGGTATCGCCCAGCATATAGGGGCCGGCCATGGCAAGATGGGCATCTAAGCGTGACCAGGCGCCTTCAATACGCGCGCCGACCGCCTGCTTGAAAGAAGCCTCATCGGCCACACCATTTTCGCCGGGGTGAAACCACTGTCGGAAAGCGGGCTGCAGAGTATTGGCCAGGTACAGCATCCACTGCAGATAGTCCGCCCGGGCCGAGTCTCCCAAGGCCGGAGCCAGACCCGTCTCGGGGTGTCGTTCGACCAGCAGCATGGCCAACGCAGCAGCTTCGCCAAAGGCGGTGTTGTCAATCAGCAAGGTGGGCACCATACCGGTCGGGTTGAGAGCAAGATAGCTATCGCTGCGCTGTTCACCGGCGGCGAGATCAACCCGCTTGAGGGTATAGGGAACCCCTGCCTTCAGCAGCACGAGGTGAGGCAGCATGCTGGCGGCGCCGGGCGCGTAATACAGCGTATACATAATTTTGTCTCACTGGGAAAGATGCAGCATACGACCGGTTCGCTGGTTCTGACCAGTGCGGCCGTCGCCCGGTTCATGCCCGTCAGTCGGGGGGCTATGGCCTGCATCGTTGTCGAGGCCGGGTACTCGGGAACTGCAGGAAACGATGGAATGCCTTATTGCGATGTTCAGGACACTCATTTTGTGTTGATCTTGTCCCGACTTGGCCACGAAGCCAAAATGCAGCACTCGCGATACCGAGGCGGTCTTGTTCAGCTCTCCAGTTCCTCCCAGCGCCGATAGGCCAGTTCGAGTTCATTCTGGACCTTGGTCAGGGCGTCGTTGGCGATCACGATGGCTGCGCTGTTTTGGCGGAAGAAGGCCGGGTTAGCCATGTTGTGGGTGCGCTCGGCCAGTTCGGTTTCCAGGGTTTCGATCCGTGCCGGCAGCTCTTGAAGTTCGCGGGTCTGATGGTAACCGAGCTTGCGCGGAGGGCTCTGGACCTTGGGCTTCGCAGTATTGGAGGTGGTTTTTTTCACTGGTGACGGGCGTGATCCGGGGCCTGTTGCAGCGGCGGATTTACTTTGCCGCAGCCAGTCTGCGTAACCCCCGACATATTCGCCGATGTGGCCATGGCCCTCCAGCACCAGGGTGCTGGTGATCACGTTGTCGAGAAATTCACGATCATGCGAGACCAGCAGCAGGGTGCCCGCGTAGTTACCGAGCAGGTCCTCAAGCAACTCCAGGGTTTCCACATCCAGATCATTGGTCGGTTCATCCATCACCAGCAGGTTGGAGGGCTTGGCAAACAGCTTGGCCAGCAACAGGCGGTTACGCTCGCCGCCGGATAGCAGGGTGATCGACATGCGGGCCCGCTCGGGGGTAAACAGGAAGTCTTGCAGGTAGCCGATAATGTGCTTGCGCTGGCCATTGAGTTCAATGAATTCACGCCCCTCGGCCACGTTATCCAGGGCATTGAGGCGGTCATTGAGCTGCAGCCGGTGCTGGTCGAAATAGGCAATTTGCAGACTGCTGCCCCGCTTTACTTCACCACCCAGCGGTTGCAGTTCGCCCAGCATGATCTTCAGTAAGGTGCTCTTACCGGCCCCGTTGGGACCAATGATGCCGATGCGATCGCCCCGCATGATGGTGGTACTGAAATGGTCGATCAGCACCCGGCCATCGAAGGCCTGCTGTACCCGGCTGAGTTCGATCACCTTTTTGCCCGAGGATTGGGTGTGGCTCAGAGCCATTTTGGCGTTGCCGGTGAGGGTGCGACGTTGGGCTCGTTCGTTACGCAGGGCCTTAAGCGTCCGGACCCGACCCTCGTTGCGGGTGCGGCGGGCCTTGATGCCCTGGCGAATCCATACTTCTTCCTGGGCCAGTTTTTTGTCGAACAGAGCGTTGGCCTGTACTTCGGCCTGCAATCGCTCTTCACGGCGACGCAGATAATTATCGTAGTCACCCGGCCAGTCGGTGAGTTTGCCGCGGTCGATCTCGACGATACGGGTTGCCAGGGCGCGTAGAAAACGGCGGTCATGGGTCACAAAGACGATGCTTCCGGAAAACTGTTTGAGAAACCCTTCCAGCCAGCTGATGGCCTCGATGTCGAGGTGGTTGGTCGGCTCGTCCAGCAGCAGTACATCGGGTTTTCGCACCAGTGCCTGGGCCAGTAAGGTGCGCCGCTTCATGCCGCCGGACAGAGCTGCGAAATCAGTTTCCGGCGGCAGCTCAAGCTGACTCAATACCTCGCTCACCCGCCGGTCCAGGTCCCAGCCATGTCGTGACTCGATCTGGGACTGCACTTCACCCAGCGCATCGAAATCAGCCTGGGTATCCAGAGTCAACAGCAGGTGATGATAGCGGGCCAGCAGATGACCGAGATCACCGAGCCCTGCAGCCACCACATCGAATACATTGCCGGTGATGTCCTGGGGTACTTCCTGCGCCATCCGCGCCATTACCACCCCATTCTGCATGCGAATCTGGCCGTCGTCGGCATGCAGTTCTCCGGCCAGCAGGCGCATCAGTGTAGATTTGCCCTCACCGTTACGGCCAACAATGCAGACCCGCTCGTTGGCAGTGATAGTTAGATCGATACCATCGAGCAGCAGTGGACCGCCGATACTGAAATCGACCTTGAGAAGTTGGATCAGGGACATCTGTCTATTCTACTGGACCGGCGTACATGATCGAGCGATAGGTTTGCTCTGACCCCGTTGGATTCAAGTATTCCCCGTACCGGTCGATAGATTTCAAAAGATCGTGCCGATGTAGTTTCGCCAAGACGTCGGGGTTCCGTTACGTTCTTGCAAGAGGGCCGTGTTCATGTACGCACCGAGATTATTCATCGTCGAGATCGAACACCGGCATACTACCGGAATCCCGGAGTGGGCATGTTAGCCCACGCTTGGCCATGGTTCTGGTTGGCGGTCGGGAGTTTGGTGCTGATTGGTTTGGCTTGGCGCTACCGTCTGCGTCTGCTCAGGCCGTTGGCACGCGACCATCTGGCGCGTTACATTGCTATTCGGGTTGAACACATCATGCTGGGTGGTGCTGAGAACTCGTTCTTTCTCGACCGTTTGAAGGAGAAAATCAGCCAGGATGTCAGCCATGCGCGGGAGATTGCCCGCAATGCCGATGCGATTGACGAGACCACCCGCCGTATTGCTGAAGGCTCGGCCCGTGCGGCGGAAGTGGCGGCACGGTCGCACGCTGAGAGTGAGCATGGCAGGGAGGAGATCAGCAAGGGCTTGGCAAGTTTTCAGCTGGCTCAGGAGCGAGCAGCAGCCACTGCCAGTGACATGCTTAGGCTGCAAGAGCAGTCGACCCATATTCAGGACATTGCTGACGTCATTAGCGAGATAGCTATACAGACCCACCTGCTATCGCTCAATGCATCGATTGAATCGGCACGGGCCGGTGAGCAGGGCAAGGGTTTCGCCGTGGTAGCGCAGGAAGTGCGGGCACTGGCACATAAGGCCCGGGAAGCTTCGGCGGATATCTTCAAGTCACTGCAAGCTGTGAACGACCAGGCCAACAGCACCGTTGATAGTATGCGAGCGTTGAGTGAGGAAGTGAACGAGGGTGCCGTGCAGGCTGAGTCGGCGGTTACATTACTGGCTAGTATCGGTAGTCTGGCTGCCGAGTCGGAGCAGGAAATTCAGCGTATTACCAGCATGGCCAATAGCCATGTTGAAGCCACCCAGCAGATATCTACTGCGGTAAAGGACATGCTGGAAGGCCTTGCCTATACGGAACGTGAGTTACCTAAGGCCGCTAATGCCAGCCTCGGCCAGGCGGATGTCGCTGAGGAATTATTTGAGGTTACCTTCGATCAAGCCAACCCTCTGCATCAACAGCTCCGTGAGGTTGTGCAGCGTGCTGCGGCCGAGATCAGTGCGCTGTTCGAGCACAGCGTGGATGAGGGTCGTATCAGTTTGGAGGCACTGTTAGATCGCCAGTACGTGCCTATCCCGAAAACTGACCCCGAGAAGTTCAACACCCAGTACGACGCCTACACGGATAAGGTACTGCCAGCAATTCAAGAGCCTATCTTAGAGTCCAATGCGGCGATTGCTTTTGCTTGTGCCATGGACGATCACTGTTATATAGGCACTCATAACCTGGTTTTCTCACAGCCACTTACTGGTGATTACGCTAAGGACATACTCCACAACCGCTCCAAGCGCTTCTTTAATGATCGTACGGCCAAGCTCTCTGCGGTCAACCGCAAGCCGTATCTACTGCATACCTACAAACGTGACACCGGGGAAACGATGTACGATATCTCCTCGCCAATCTTTGTTCATGGGCATCATTGGGGTTTGTTCCGTATCGGTTATCGGCCACCGGAGAGTACCCAGTAAATAGCAGTAATTGGGGTTTCCCCATTGACTTCGATATTCTGCAGTCGTACAAGCTATGGATCGGATTGATCCGGCCTCAATACGGCCGCTTGGGTATTTTTTCTCTGCTGGCGGTGCTTAATTGCCTTTAGTTGCAACAGGAGTTACCAGCATGAGCAATGCGGAGCTGGTGTTCTACACTAACCCTATGTCCCGGGGACGGATCGTGCGTTGGTTACTTGAGGAACTTGAGGTCCCCTACCAGACGGTACTGCTTGACTACGCAACGACCTTGAAGGAGCGGGAGTACCTATCGGTTAATCCGATGGGCAAGGTTCCGGCGCTCCGTCATGGTGATACGGTGGTCACAGAAACTGCAGCAATTTGTGCCTATCTGGCCGATACCTTCACTAATGCCGGGTTGGCACCGGCTCCTGGCAGTCCACTGCGTGGGTCGTATTATCGCTGGCTGTTCTTTACCGCCGGACCGGTCGAGGCGGCAGTCAGCAACAAGGCGCTGGGCTTTGTGGTACCGGAAGGTCGCGAGCGAATGATCGGTTATGGTACCTATGAGCAGACCCTGGACGTGCTTGAAGGCGCGGTATCGCAGGGTAAGTATCTGTTGGGAGATATGTTCTCGGCGGCCGATATCTACGCCGGTTCATACCTTGGTTTTGCCATGCAGACCGGAGGCATTGAGAAGCGCCCGGCTTTCGAAGCCTACTGGTCCCGCATTAGCACCCGGCCCGCTGCAGTCCGTGCCCAACAGATTGATGATGCGCTGATTCCCAAAGAATCACCTGCAGTTTGAGAAGGTGAAATCTGACAGATACGTTCCGACCATGCCGGGAGTTATTTCAAGGTGTCCGGTTCGCGGCTCAATCCAGCGCGTAGCCGAACTGCTGGCGGAACTGATCGGCAAATTCGGCAAAGTCGAAACGCTGGTTCTGGGTGCCGGGGTGTTCGACCTTGAGCGCGCCCATCAGCGAGGCCATGCGGCCGGTAGTGGGCCAATCGTAGCCGCGCATGATGCCGTGGATCAGACCGGCACGGTAGGCGTCACCACAGCCGGTAGGGTCGGTAACGCGGCGTTCGTGGGCCGGGGGGATTTTCACGGTTTCCTTGTTGGTGTGGATCAGTGACCCTTGGGGACCGCGGGTGACAATATAGGCTTCGACCCGTTCGGTGATCTGCTCGACGGTCCAGTCGGTACGCTGTTGCAGGAGTTTTGATTCGTAGTCATTGACAGTCACGTACGGGGCTTGCTCGATAAAACGGCGAAACTCGTCGCCGTCGAACAGAGGCATGGCCTGACCGGGGTCGAAGATGAAGGGCGTACCGGCCTCGGCAAACTCGCGGGCGTGCTGCAACATGGCATCGTGGTTGTCCGGGGCGACGATGGCAAGTTTTATATCCGCCACATCGCGCACATGTCGGTCACCGGAACGCATCATTGCGCCGGGGTGGAAGGCCGTAATCTGGTTGTCGTCCAGGTCGGTAGTAATAAAGGCCTGGGCGGTGAACAGGTCATCGAGTTCCTGAACCTCGGACAGGTCGATAGCGTATTTCTCGAAATGCTTGCGGTAGGGCCCGAAATCCTGACCAACGGCGGCGAAGGGCACGGGATGGCCACCGAGCAGCTTCAGATTATAGGAAATATTGCCGGCACAGCCACCGAATTCACGGCGCATCCTCGGTACCAGGAAGGCTACGTTGAGGATATGTACTTGATCCGGGAGGATGTGGTTCTTGAACTGATCCTGGAACACCATGATGGTGTCGTAGGCAAGCGAACCGCAAATCAGTGCCTTCATGGGAATATTAAACCTTGGGTTTATCGGTGCAGGCCGATCATAATAACGGTATGCACCGAGGAGGCGAAGCGTTGAGCAGGCCAAGGTGCGGGTTGGTTCACAGGTATCGGCCATCTGAAGGTTTTCTTAACCATAAATTCCTTGCGAGCACCAGAGCGCACACCTAGACTGCCAAGTTCGCTTCATTCTGCCCGGGCATTCGGCATGTTCAAAAAACTACGTGGGCTTTTTTCCAACGACCTTTCCATTGATCTTGGTACCGCCAATACACTCATCTATGTGCGGGGTGAGGGAATTGTGTTGAACGAACCTTCGGTCGTGGCACTGCGCCAGGACCGTGGTGGCCATGGCCACCACCGCACGGTTGCGGCGGTGGGAACAGAGGCCAAACATATGTTAGGGCGTACTCCCGGCAACATCATCACGGTGCGACCGATGAAGGATGGCGTCATCGCTGATTTCACGATGACCGAGGCGATGCTGCAGTACTTCATTCGACAGGTGCACCGTTCGCGGTTTCTGCGACCCAGTCCCCGGGTTCTGGTTTGTGTGCCTTGTGGCTCAACCCAGGTGGAACGGCGCGCCATCAAGGAATCGGCTGAGAGCGCCGGGGCCCGGGATGTGTTTTTGATCGAAGAGCCGATGGCTGCCGCGATTGGTGCCGGTATTCCGGTCCATGAGGCGCGTGGTTCGATGGTTCTGGATGTTGGTGGTGGCACCTCCGAAGTGGCGGTGATATCGCTCAATGGTATTGTCTATTCCCAATCGGTACGCATTGGCGGGGATCGTTTCGATGAATCGATCATCAACTATGTGCGGCGTACCCGCGGTACCCTGATCGGTGAAGCCACAGCCGAGCGCATCAAGATCGAGATTGGTTGTGCCGCCCCCCCGGATCAAGTCAAGGAGATGGAGGTGTCAGGGCGCAATCTGGCCGAAGGGGTACCACGGATGTTCAAGCTCACCTCAAGCAATGTGCTCGAAGCACTCAACGAACCGCTGCAGGGCATTGTGGCGGCGGTGCGTAGCGCACTGGAACAGACCCCGCCGGAGCTCTGTTCCGATGTCGCCGAACGGGGCATTGTATTGACCGGGGGCGGCGCACTGCTGCGCGATCTGGACAAACGACTGGCCAAAGAGACCGGCTTGCATGTGCAGGTGGCGGATGATCCCCTAACTTGTGTGGCACGGGGTGGCGGACGCGCCCTGGAATTGATCGACGAGCACGGTAGCGAGTTCTTCTCTTTCGAATGATGGCAGGGAGTTGCCTCGGGTCGGGAGTCTGAGCGCATGGCACGGTCCAGCGATCATGAGGCAAACCTGTTTTCCAGCAGAGCCAGGGGGACCCTGCGGCTGTTGGCCTATCTGATTCTGGCGGCCACTCTGATGGTGTTGGACCATCGCTACCACGGGTTACCCCGGGCTCGGGCTGCGGCCGCGGTCGTAGTCGAACCGGTATGGCGCTTGGCGGGACTGCCGGTACGGATCTCCGATCTGTTGGCAAGCGCGTGGACTACCCGTTCCAATTTGCAAGCCGACAATCGCAATTTACGTGAGCAACTGCTACTGGCCAATGTGCGCATTGCCCGTATGCAGTCTGAGGTGCGACAAAACGCAGAGCTCAAACGTCTACTGGAAGCGGCCCGGTCGCTGCAGATGCGGGGCCGCCTTGCAGAGGTTATCAATATCGCTCTGGATCCTTTCCGTCGCCGCCTGGTACTCAACCGCGGATCGCGGGAAGGGGTGCATGTAGGGCAGGTGGCAATTGATGCGGAAGGGATTATGGGTCAGGTCGTAGAAGTGCTGCCGAATACCTCGGTGGTCTTGTTAATTACTGATCCGAGTCATGCCATCCCAATTCTCGATAGCCGTACCGGCTTGCGCGCCATCGCATACGGTACCGGTAGTACTGAGATGCTGGAGGTACCGTATCTGTCGGTAAATGCCAACGTACGGATTGGCGACCATTTGTTGAGTTCGGGCCTGGGCGGCCGGTTCCCGGCGGGATTTCCGGTCGCGGTAGTGAGTCGAGTTGAAGTCAGTCAATCGGGAGAGTTTCGGCGGGTCTGGGCTCGCCCCAGTGCCCGCATCAATCGCAGCAATCAGGTGTTATTGCTGCGCGATTTGGCCGATCCGATCGGTCCACCGGCTCCGGCGGCTGAGGTGGGACCTCCGGTATCGTTGGCGTCACAAGGTTCCAGGCGGTCTGCCGCAAAGGTGCCACGATGAGCCGGCGCACTCGTGAGCAATTACTCTTCTACGGCAGTCTGGCCCTGGCCCTGCTGTTGATGCTGGTGCCGCTGCCGCAGGCACTGGAGCCGATCAAGCCATGGTGGCCAGCACTGGTGTTGATCTACTGGACCATCGAGGATGCTGATCATGTGGGTTTAGGGTTCGCCTTCGGTTTTGGTCTGCTCGCCGATTTGCTCACTGGGGTGATGTTTGGTGATCAGGCGTTACGCTTACTGGTAATCGTATTTATCAGCTTACGGTTCCGGGCCCGGCTACGGTTTTTTCCCATGTATCAGCAGAGTGCCGCAGTGGGGGTACTGCTGCTCAATGATGCGCTGTTGCGTACGGTTATCCGTGCCTTGGCGGGTCTGCCGTTACCCTCTGCGGCATCATGGCTGGCGCCGATCCTCGGGGCCCTGCTGTGGCCGTTCCTGTTTCTGTTACTTGATAGCCTACGGGCTCGTTTGCGTGACACCTCGCCATGAATTCCAAGACGGTCAAGGACCCACGCCGTGAGCGCGCTCAGTTTGCGCGCCGGGCATGGATCGGCCTGGCCGTGGTCATGTTGGGACTGGGTGGATTGTCGGCACGTTTTTTCTGGTTGCAGGTGGTCAAGCATCAGGAATACGTCACTCGCTCTAATCAAAACAGCATTCATGTGCGCTATTTGGTGCCGCCGCGGGGGATGATTCTTGATCGTCACGGTGTGGTGTTAGCGGAAAATCAGCCTGCGTTTCGCTTGGTAGTCATCCCGGATAGGGTGCCGCACATGCAGGCCATGCTGACGCGCCTAAAGCAGGTGGTGCCTTGGTCGAGGGATGACCTGCGGCGCTTCAAACAGGGATTGAAAGAACACCGTCCTTTTCAGCCGGTGCCCTTGCGGATGCGTCTGAACCAGGACGAAATTGCCCGATTTGCAATCAATCGCTGGCGTTTTCCGGGAGTGGAGGTGCAGCCCTACTTGCGGCGTTATTACCCGTATGGTGCGCTGTTTGCGCATGTGGTCGGATATGTCGGGCGTGTCAACCAGCGTGAGGCGGCCCGTTTACGGGATACGCCCTATGCCGAACTGGACCAGATCGGCAAGACCGGCATCGAACGCTATTACGAAGATCGCTTGCGTGGTCAGCCCGGCTATGAACTGGTCGAGGTCGATGCCGATGGGCGACCGGTGCATATATTGCAGCGTATTCCACCCAAGCCCGGCCAGAATCTGTACCTGAGTCTGGATGTAGGGCTGCAGCAGGCGGCCTACACCGGCTTGGCGGGTCGTGACGGTGCAGCGGTGGCAATCGATCCACGCAATGGCCAAGTGCTGGCGATGGTCAGTTCGCCCAGTTTTGATCCGAATCTGTTTGTGGGTGGGATCAGTGAGGCCGATTACCGGAGTTTACTGGAAAATCCCCATTGGCCGCTGCTGGATCGGGCTCTGCGCGGTATGTATCCACCGGGTTCAACGATCAAGCCGTATCTGGCCGTGGCCGGGCTGGAACTTGGCGTACGCACCCCCCAGGATACGGTGCTCTCAACCGGTGAGTTTTACATTCCAGGGCACTCGCGGGGTTATCGTGACGACGTGCGTGGCGGATTTGGTCGGGTGGATCTGGTGCAGGCCATCGAGATGTCGGTGAACACCTATTTTTACAAGCTGGCCCTGGATATGGGTATTACCCGCATGGATACTTTTATGGCCAAATTCGGGTTTGGTCGCGCCACCGGTATCGATCTACAAGGGGAAGCGCGAGGGGTACTGCCGTCCCCGGCCTGGAAGCGAGCCCGATTCGGCAAACCCTGGTATCTGGGTGAGACGGTGATTGCCGGCATTGGTCAGGGATACTGGGTTATTACGCCGTTGCAGCTGACCCATGCCCTGGCCATCCTGGCCGATCGAGGTGTACCGCATACGCCACGGTTATTACTGGCGACGCAGAATGGACCCGGCGCACCGGTTCGACGGGTTCCGACATTGCCGGCAGGTCAGCCGGTGATCGCCAAGCATCAGGATTGGAAGGTTGTAGTGCAGGGTATGGAAAAGGTGGTGTATGGGAAGCGCGGTACGGCACGTGGACTGGGCGATGGATTTCCTTTTGAAATTGCGGGTAAAACGGGAACTGCCGAACGTTATTCGCGTACTACTCGCGCTTGGGAAGGCCATCTGAGTACAGCTGAATTGGCGAAACTGCATCGGGCCTTGTTTGAGGGATTCACCCCGGCGAATGATCCACAAATTGCTGCGGTAGCCATTTTGGGTAGCGCGGCCTGGGGTGGCCAGGACGCCGCACCGATTGTCCGCAAGATTTTTGATGCCTGGGCCCAGCAGCGGGGTCTACCGGATCATACTTTACGCGGCGATTATCTGACCCCGGCCGCCCGGCCGCCACAGGTTCGCCGAGCTGCTGAATCCAGCGCCGGAGGGGTGCCGTGAAAATTCAGGTGCAGCTGCGCCCTCTGTTGAAACTGCAGGCCTCAACGTGGCTCGATCCGTTATTGATGATCGGTTTGTTGCTACTGGCTGGGGCCGGTTTATTTATACTTGGCAGTGCGTCCAATCTGAATCGGCATGTGGTGATGGCCCAGGCCAGCCGCTTTGCCCTGGGTTTTGCCTTGCTGTGGGTGGTGTCACATATTTCCCCGGCTCGTCTGAAGTTATGGACCCCGTGGCTGTATGCGGCCAGCACCATGTTGGTGGTTCTAGTGTTGATCCTGGGTGAGGGCCGTGGAGCATCACGGTGGTTGGACCTGGGGATCATCCGCTTCCAGCCTTCTGAGCTGCTCAAGTTGACCACACCGATGATGTTGGCCTGGTTCCTGGCCGCCAGGCCGCTTCCTCCCAGCTGGCGCGATCTGGGTATAGCAGGCGTACTTATAGCCGTGCCGGCTGCGCTGATCGCCAAGCAACCGGATTTGGGTACGGCGGTACTGGTGGCGGTATCGGGGGGCTTCGTGATCTTTCTCTCCGGGGTGTCCTGGAAACGTATTGGCTTGCTGCTGCTGATACTGATGGTGGCGGCTCCGGTAGCCTGGCATTCCATGCACGCTTACCAGCGTCAGCGCGTGCAGACCATGCTGAATCCGGAGTCCGATCCACTGGGTAGCGGTTGGCACATCATGCAATCAGAAATCGCAGTAGGTTCCGGCGGGGTACTCGGTAAGGGTTTTCTCAAGGGCACACAATCCCAACTGGAGTTTCTTCCCGAACACACGACCGATTTCATTTTTGCGGTGGTGGGTGAGGAATTCGGTCTGCTGGGCGTGCTGATACTATTGACCCTGTACGGCTTCATCATTTGGCGTAGCCTGTGGATCGCGGTGCACGGTCACGATACCTATGCCCGATTATTGGGTGGGGCTTTGGCGATGAGTTTCTTTATCTACGTACTGGTCAATGGGGGCATGATTTCAGGGCTACTGCCAGTGGTGGGCGTACCCCTGCCACTGGTAAGTTATGGGGGCACTTCGGCGGTCACGTTACTTATCGGCTTTGGTATTCTTATGTCTATTCATGCGCATCGCAAATTGATGCCAAGCTGATGCGGGGGAATAGCGTGCTACGCTGCGCGCAAATCATTTCGCTGCATGTCGATTACATGTCCCGATTACGTCTGAGCTTGGTACTCCTGATCTACTTCGGTCTTGGCGTGGCAATAGCCCGCCAGGCTCACTCGGCCTCGCTTGTTCAAGATGCTGCATCAGCATCAAGTAAGGTGCTGCAGGATGGCCCCGTAGAGGTTTTATCTACGGCTGAAACAAACTTTCTTGATACCTTCATGATTGCGCATCCAGGTCGCAATCGGACTCGGATCGCCGCCCTGTTGAGGCAGGCACAGGTACAAGATGCGGTTCTGCAGGCGATCAGTCGGCCTGCTGAGCACACCAAGATCTGGGCGGAATATCGGCCTATCTTTCTGGGCTCGCGGCGCATCGATCAGGGGGCAACATTCATGCGTGCTCATCGAGTGTTGCTGCAAAAGATTGCCACAAAGTATGGTGTGGCACCGCAGTACATTGTGGCCATACTCGGCGTTGAAACCCGGTACGGACGTGTTACCGGTAAGTACCGGGTACTGGATGCACTGACTACCCTGGCTTTTCATTATCCACCGCGGGCCAGTTTTTTCCGTACTCAGTTGGCGGCACTATTGGCTCTGCCGCCGCAACAGTTGCCGGCTCCGTTACCGGACTTGTACGGCTCGTATGCCGGAGCGATGGGCTGGAGCCAGTTCATGCCATTGAGCTTGCAACGTTACGGCATTGATGGGGATGGTGATGGGCGCATCGATTTGTGGAATTCCTTGCCGGACATTCTGGCCAGTACCGCCCATTACTTAGCCGCTCATGGCTGGCAACGTGGTCAGCCCGTAGCCATGCCGGCAGTACTGGGAAAGAGCACCGCGGAGGTGCCGGTGCAGCGCAGCAAGACGCTGTATGAGGTGGAAGCGCTGGAAGCCAGGGGCTATGCCCCAAGTGCGCCGGTGGCTGCTGAGCTGCCCGCGACATTGCTCACCCTGCAAGGTGCCTATGGCCCGGAGTACTGGATAACTTTTGCCAATTTTGAGGTGATTACCCAGTACAACCGCAGCCCGCTGTATGCCATGGCCGTTACTCAGCTGGCGGAGGCTATCCAGCGTGTGGCCGAAGTTTCGCCTGCAGCGCTGGACTCGGCGTCATGAAGTGGCTGGCGGCGATACTCGCTCTGGCCTTGCTTGCGGGCTGTGCTTCCAGTCCGCAGCGGGCCAACGCCGGGCGTTACTCGCAGGAAAACGATGCGGCACCCACGGGTTCGATCCCCAATGTGTACAACATACCCGAGCCGGTACCCAGGCCGGAGCCCCGTTCCCGCTATGGCAACAAATCTTCATATACCGTCAATGGGCGAACCTATTATGTTCTCAGGACGGCTCGCGGCTATGTACAGCGGGGTATCGCTTCCTGGTATGGCACCAAGTTTCAGGGTCATCTGACGTCATCCCTGGAACGCTATGACATGTACAAGTACACCGCAGCCAGCAAGGTACTGCCCTTGCCGAGTTTTGCCTTGGTGACCAATCTGGCCAATGGTAAGAGTGTGGTGGTACGCATCAATGATCGAGGCCCGTTTGTGTCGGGCCGGATCATCGATTTGTCATATGTGGCGGCGTTACGCATCGGTATCTGGCAGCACGGCACCGGTCGGGTCGAGGTCCAGGGTATCGATCCCAATGATCCGAACTGGCGCAGCGATCTTGCCGGGGGCACTCCTGCAAGCCATGTACAACAGGGGCCGATGTATGTGCAGCTTGGCTCCTTCGCAGATTGGGACAACGCCGAGCGTCTGCATGATCGCCTTGATCGGGCCGGTTTGCAGAACGTGAACATCGATTCGGTTATGGTGCGCGGCCAGCGTTTCTATCGGGTGCGTCTTGGGCCATTGCCCAATGTCGTCACGGCTCGCCGCGTGCTGGCCCGGGTGCATGCGCTGGGCTTGTATTCCGCACAAATTCTTTCCGGTTCCTGAAGGCTCCATGTTGCATCCGATAAAATGGCGTTTGATTCCCGTACTGACCGCACTGGTCGTGTTGCTGCCGATGCTCGGACTGGCTGCAAGACCGCCACTGGCTTCACGCTCAGGCCCGGTAAAACCGGCCTTGCCAGAGTTGTATGCCCCGCAGATCAAGGCCCAGGCATGGTTATTGATGGATGCCGTGACAGGCCAGGTGCTGGCCCAGCACGCTGCCCACTCACGCAGACCACCGGCGGCACTGGCCAAATTGATGACCTCCTATGTCGTGTTTGCAGAACTGGCGGCAGGCAAGGTTCATCGCAACGATCCAGTAATAATTAGCCAGTCTGCCCGGCAGCCTGATGGCACGGCTACGGCCCGCTTGTTTAAGCCCGGCAGCACCGTTCCGCTACAAACTCTGTTGCGCGGACTGCTCATCGTGCCCGGTAACCATGCCGCAATCGCGCTGGCTAAGCACGTCGCGGGTTCGGAAAAGGGTTTTGTGGTGCTGATGAATGCCTATGCCAAGCGGCTCGGTATGCGCGATACACATTATGAAAATGCCAGCGGTGATCCGCAGTCCGGTCAATATTCCAGTGCTTACGATACGGCTTTGCTGAGTCGCGCTTTGATCTACAATTTTCCGCAGGAATACTCAACCTTCAAGCTCAGGACATTTACCTGGAACGGAATGGTGCAACGCAGCCGCAATCGCTTGTTGTGGAGCGACCCGTCGGTGGATGGCTTACAGACCGGGCAGACTGGTACGGAGGATTATTGCCTGGTGGCGTCCGCGCAACGGAGTGGTCAGCGAAGGATTGCCGTGGTGCTGGGTGCGGCCAGCGAAAGCGCCCGTGCCGAGGAGGCCACAGCCCTACTGAATTATGGATTCCACTTTTTCAACACCCATACCTTGTATGGGGCTGATCAGACTCTGTTCAGTCCACGGGTATGGAAAGGTACCGTCAAGCATCTTGCCATGGGGGTGGCCAGCACCTTACAGGTCAGCGTGCCGCGGGGTCGCTATCGCGATCTGCGGGTCAGCGTGGATATCCCGGCAACGCTGATTGCACCGTTTCACAAGGGGCAAAAGCTGGGTGAACTCCAGGTCCGCCTTGCTGGCAAGGTCCTGAGACAGGTACCCTTGGTGGCCCTGCAGGACGTATCAGAGGCGGGAATCCTGGGTCGTCTGCTGGACAGTGTGCGACTTTGGCGGCGTGGCGACGGGCCGGCCAAGTCAGAGCACACCCCATGAAGACTCATGGCAATGGCCCGCTACGGCGCAGCAGGCGGACGGCATCTGTTGACCCGCAGGGGTTGCAGTTTCCCGGCAAGTTCGAGATCACCGCCATGGGTGCAGTTGGTATTGGACTGGAAGCACGGGTACCGGCATTGCTTGCCCAAGAGGCCGGAGTGCAGCTGGTAGCAGATAGCGTTGTGGTACGACCTTCAAAAAAGGGCAATTTTGTAGCAGTGAAGCTGCGTTTCCTGGCCCGGACCAGGGCAGAATATGAACGTGCTCATCAAGTGTTGCGCGCTGATCCGGAAATCCGTTACACCCTCTAGTGTCGTGCTGCACCCTGTTTTAAACGCTTTACTCATAGCAGCTGGATTTGGTGAGGAGTGAGTGAGGACGCAACGCAGCAATTGGGCCATGCAGCAGACTGATCGAAGTGTCCTTAATATTCTGAGGTGTCAGCCGATATAAGCGAGTACTTGGCAGAATGGGTTGGGTTCCATGCTTCTGATCATTGGCGTGGTCATTGTTTTTGGCAGTGTCGTGGGTGGCTATGTAATGGATCATGGGCAACTCGCGGCCTTATGGCAGCCTACCGAATTACTGATTATTGGCGGGGCCTCGGTGGGTGCTTTTGTCACCAGTAATCCTCCAGCTGTGGTCGGTGCGGCGTTGAAGGGGGTTTCCGCTTTAATGCGTGGTCCGCAATACAAGCGCCAAGACTATGTCGATCTTCTGTCACTTTTGTTTGACCTGCTTATCAAGGTTCGCAAAGAGGGCCTGATGAGTCTGGAGGAACACGTCGACAACCCAAAGGAAAGTCCCCTCTTTATGGCTTATCCAAGGTTGATGAAAGAACATCACCTGATTGATTTCATGACCGATTGTTTGCGCTTGATGGTGGGTGGCGGCATGAACCCTATGGAGCTCGAACAATTATTGGATACCGAGCTGGAGTCTCATCATTCTGATGGCATGGCTCCTGCGGTGGCGTTGCAGAAGATGGCGGATGCCTTACCTGGTTTCGGTATCGTGGCGGCGGTCCTGGGTATCGTAACAACGATGAGCTCCATCGGTTCTGGTGACGTAGCGACTATTGGTGGTCACGTTGCCGCGGCTCTGGTTGGAACCTTTCTTGGCATCCTGCTTGCCTACGGTCTGGTGGGTCCACTCTCCGCAGCACTTGAATACCGTGCCAACGACGATAGCAAGCCGTTTGAGGCGACCAAGATCGCGCTGGTGGCGAGCCTGCGCGGTTACAACCCCCAGGTTGCCATTGAGTTTGCGCGCAAGTCTCTGGCCGTCAAAGTACGTCCTAGTTTTTCGGATCTTGAGGCTCATCTTAAAGAGCAGCGCTGATGGACAAGAAAAGCGACGACGAGAAAGGTCCAGCGCCGATCATTGTTATCCGCAAGGTTCGCAAGGCGGCGCATGATAGTCATGGGGGGGCCTGGAAAGTTGCCTATGCTGATTTTGTAACCTCGATGATGGCGTTTTTTCTGGTGATGTGGCTGGTGGGTGCGGGCAGCAAGGAACAGCGTGCAGCGATCTCACAATACTTCAAGAATCCCAGCATGGTAGCGGGTGCCTCGGCAGTGCCTTCACCGGGTATTAACGGCCCGGGAGGGGCCAGCGATTCGATGATCAAATTAGGGGGCACCAGCACCCTGCCACATGGTCCCGGTGACCGGATGTTGCAGCGCAAATCAACAAACGTGAATGTAAAAACCGCGGAAAATATTTCTAAGGCGGCTGAGAAGAAACGCCTGGAAAAGCTCCTGAAGCAACTCAAACAGGCTATCGACAAGAGCCCATTTCTGAAGAGCTTCAAAAAACAGTTGTTGTTGGACATTACCCCCGAAGGCTTAAGAATCCAGATCGTCGATAACAAGAACCGACCCATGTTTGCTCTAGGTAGTTCTACCCTGATGCCTTATACCAAGACCATCCTTCACGAGCTTGCCAAGATTATCAATACCGTCCCCAACCGTATCAGCATCAATGGCCATACCGATGAAACGCCGTATGTGAAAGGTGCGAAGTTCAGCAACTGGGAACTTTCGGCAGATCGGGCCAATTCGGCACGCCGAGCTCTACTGGCCGGCAGTTTAAACCCACGTAAGGTCATGCGGGTCGTCGGTTATGGCGATACCATCTTGTTTGACCCGAAAAATCCCCGGGATGCTGATAACCGGCGTATTAGTATCATTGTTCTCAATAACCGGACCATGAAGCAAATTCTCGAACGCCAGTCCGGACTGGACGCTCCCACCACACCCATTTCTCAAAAAGTTCCCGGGGGGGTAAAAACGGTGAATGTGCCAAGTACTCCGGTGCACGGCCTGTCGGGTACGCTAGGCAAGCACTTGGAGGGAGCATCACCAGCCCCAGTTACGGTTGGCATTACTATACCGGGCCAGTCTTCAGCATCACGTTGATGGGTCAATGTTGTCTATAAAGGTGTGAAGCTCCGGCACGGATGGCCTACACTCGCATTTTTCACATCTTCGCACCATGCCTTCAAAAATCAGAATTCTCACCGGCATCACCACCACGGGTACTCCGCATCTGGGTAATTATGTCGGCGCAATCCGGCCGGCCTTGGCTGCGGCATCCAGCCCGGATACCCAGGCCTTTTTCTTTCTTGCCGACTATCACGCGCTGATCAAGTGCGAAGACCCCGAGCGCATTGCCCGTTCGCGCTTAGAAATTGCTGCCACCTGGCTGGCTGCCGGACTCGATCCACAGCATGTCACCTTTTATCGGCAGTCTGATATTCCAGAGATTACCGAACTGACCTGGCTGCTGACCTGCGTGACTGCCAAGGGGCTGATGAACCGTGCGCATGCTTACAAAGCGGCGGTCGATCAAAATCTTGCTGCCGGTGAGGATACCGATGCCGGTATCAGCATGGGCCTGTACAGCTACCCCATATTGATGGCGGCAGATATTCTGCTGTTCAATGCCAATCGGGTCCCGGTCGGACGCGATCAAGTACAGCATATCGAGATGGCTCGTGATATTGCGGCCCGCTTCAACCATCTTTTCGGTACCGGCCGGGGCTATTTTGATTTACCTGCAGCCGTGGTTGATGAGCATGTGGCGACGTTGCCAGGACTGGACGGTCGCAAGATGTCCAAGAGTTACAACAATACGATTGCTCTTTTTGCAGGAGGTGAAAAAAAGTTGCGTGAGACCATCGCTCGCATTGTTACCGACTCACGGGCCCCCGGTGAGGCCAAGGATGCCGAGGGATCAAACCTGTATGCGATTTATCAGGCGTTTGCCACTACGGCTGAAACTGAGGTCTTCCGGTTGGCTTTGCATGATGGGCTGAGTTGGGGGGAGGCTAAACAACGCTTGTTCGAGCGTGTCAACGGGGAACTTATGCCATTGCGTGAGCGCTATGAGGCGCTGATGGCCAGACCTGATGAGATTGAACAGATCCTCCATCAAGGTGCTGTCAAAGCCCGAGCCTTGGCTATCCCGTTTCTTAGCCAATTGCGCGCGGCTGTCGGTTTACGCCCATTGCAGCAAGTAGGCGTATCGAAGGCTGGGAAGAAATCGAAGAAAGTCAGCAAGCAGGCCCGTTTTGTCACCTTTCGTGAAAGGGATGGACATTTCCACTTCCGGTTTTTGGCTGCTGATGGGGAAGAATTGCTGCTCTCGGTACCTTTCGAAAAACCTCAGGAAGCCGGGGATTGGGTGCGGGTACTAGGTAAGGCGGGCGGGGCCTCCGCTTTTGTATGGGGTAAAAATAGCCTGCAAGTGGTACCCACTGAGCATGTAGGGGGACATGCCTACGAATTGCTCTACAGCAGTGAGCGCGTGGCGATGGGTGGACCATGGACCGAGGCCAAAGAACGCGATGTTGCAGCCCGCAAGCTGGTGGAGGAGATTGAATTGCTGTGGAAAAAGCTCGACGCGGATGAGTCGGCATCGGGATAGCCCTGAGTCACAGAAGCGGCCCAATGGCACTATGCGCCGTGGATCACAGTTGCCCTCACCATTCCTGTGCAGGCGGAATATCCAGGGGAAAAAGTCATGACCACGCAGTGGGTATCTGAGTTTTTTTAGGTTTACCTTTGCAATAACCGATCCCGTTGTAACAGCTTTCCCCGGGATCCCAGGTTTAGGCTCGGGATGACAAGAACAAGAGGTGCCGGGGATGACAACTCTTGTTCTGGTGCCAGCATTTTACGGTGTCACCCGCTTCTGAGTGGGGTCACCACCACCATGACCACACAGCCTATCCCTGCACATTTATGCAGCGTTAGCTTGCCAGGGCCAGATCATCCATGACGGCACGCAGAAAGCGTGCTGCTTCACCCCCTGTGGCGGCGCGATGATCGAAGGTCAGTGATAGCGGCATCATCCGGTGGGTCGCTATGCCGCCCATGACCGGAACCACATCGTGACGCAGGCGCCCCGCGCCGAGGATGGCCACACAGGGCGGTACGATGACCGGACTGGCATAGCGTCCGGCGAACATCCCGAAGTTCGACAGCATAATGGTGTAGCCCTTGAGCTGGTCGGCGGGGATGGATCGATCTTGAACTTGGGCCCGCACCCGGTTGACGGCCGCCCGCAGGCCGCTGGCATCGAGGTGATCGGCATTGCGGATGGCCGGCACGAACAGGCCGTCCTCGGTATCCACGGCCAGACCTACATCCACGTGCGGATGCCGAGTCTGGGTGAGATTTTCACCATCGAACCAGGCGTTCAGCATGGGCACGGTTTTGCAGGCTACAACGAGTGCCCGCAGCAGACGTACGGTGATGTCGTTGCCAGGTTGCCAGGCGTGCAGGTCGGCATCGTCGACGATACTGGCGGGGACGATCTGGGCGTGTGAATCGGCCATGACCCGGGCCATAGTGCGGCGCATGCCCTTGAGTTGCTCGGGTTGGCCGAGTACGGCGGGTCCAGGGGGGGTGGTACGCATCGGCTTGCCGGTTGCGGAGACAGCGGTACGCCGGGCCGGTGTGGTACTTGCACTGGCCTGCGCAGCGGTAATGCCGGCTGACTCGGTACGCAGCGGTGCGGTACCGCTTTCAGCCGCCTTGCGTACGTCGGCCAGAGTCACCACGCCGGTAGCCCCACTTGGGGTGACCTGGGACAGATCTACGCGCAGTTTTTTCGCCAGGGCGCGTACCGCCGGCATGGCCTTGACTCCGGCCACGGTAACGGCCTGCTCGCTGTGTAGCCGATCACTGCTTTCCATGGCACCCACCACGGTGCCGGTATCGTGCGGGGTTGCTGCCTTGAGATCCTGGGCCGTGTCGGCCTGGTCGGCGGGGCCGGGTGCTGGCGTCGGGGCATGATGGTGCCCGCTGGGCTCGGCCTCGGCCCGCTGCGGTTGCTTGGGATCGATGGAAAATTCGGCCAGCGGGGCACCGGTGACAATAACGTCGCCGGCTTGGCCGTGCAGCTTGCTCAAGGTGCCGGAGTAGGGCGAGGGAACCTCAACCACGGCCTTGGCGGTTTCCATGGAAACCAAAGGGTCGTCGAGCTTGATGCTGGCGCCTTCTTGGGCCAGCCATTCGACGATGGTGGCGTCGGGCAGACCTTCACCTAGGTCTGGCAGATGAAATGTCTTGATATCGGACATGATCGGAACCTTGTGGGGCATACGGTAAAAAGATAGAGAGCAGGTGCTCAGCTCACGGCCAGGGTTTGTTGGGCTGCCGCCACGATGCGCTGCACGCTGGGCAGGTATTTCATTTCCAGGCGGAACAAGGGGATGTGCGTATCGTAGCCGGTCACGCGTTGCACCGGGGCGAGCAGGTCATACATGGCGTGCTCAGCCAAGCGAGCGGCAATTTCCGCACCGAAACCCGCCGTACGGGGTGCTTCGTGCACGATCACACAACGACCGGTCTTGCGAACCGATTCATGGATGGTGTCGAAATCGAGTGGTTTCAGGGTGGCTACATCGATCACCTCGGCGCTGATACCACTATCCGCCAGTGCATCGGCGGCCTCCAGGGTTTCTTTGACCTGCGCTCCCCAGGTGACTAGGGTGACATCGCTGCCATCACGCAGCACAAAGCACATATCCAGGGGTAGGGCTTCTCCGTCATCGGGTACTTCTTCCTTATATTGGCGATAGATGCGCTTGGGTTCAAAAAAGATCACCGGATCGGGATCGCGAATGGCGGCCAGCAACAGACCGTAGGCCCGCCCTGGCGAAGAGGGCAGTACCACCCGGAGGCCGGGAATATTGGTAAAGATGGCTTCATTGGCTTCAGAATGATGTTCCGGTGCCCGGATGCCTCCACCCCAGGGGGCGCGAAATACCGCCGGGACATGCATCCGTCCACGGGTGCGGTTGCGCAGCCGGGCAGCATGCGAGGCGATCTGGTCAAGCATCGGATACATGAAGCCTTCGAATTGGGACTCGGCGACGGGCTTCATACCTTGGGCAGCCATGCCTACGGTAACCCCGGCGATCGTGGTTTCATCCAGCGGCATGTCGATCACGCGCTCGGGGCCGAATTTTTCCAACAGGCCAACGGTTGCGCGGAATACCCCACCGTTGATACCCACGTCCTCGCCGAGCACGATAACGGATGCATCGTGATCCATCTCATAGGCCAGCGCCATGGTGACTGCTTCGATCAGGGTTATTTGAGCCATGTTGTTCTCCTTAGTGGCTCGCACTTTCGGCGGCCAGGGCCGCAGTGCGTTGTTCGACGAGATCGATAGGCAGTTCGGCGTAGGTGTAATCGAAGGTGGCTTCCAGTGGCTGCGTGCGGGTGCCGAGGTAGGCGTTGACCTCCTCGTCCATGCGTTGGCCACATTGCACTTTCCAGGCTTCCTCACGTTGCTCATCCCAGGCTCCGGCGAGTTCCAGCCAGGTGCGCAGCCGCAATAGTGGCTCACGTTCCCAGGCCGCCTTGACCTCGGCATCGTCACGGTAGCGGCGCGCGTCGTCAGCAGTGGTGTGGTCAGACAAACGGTAGGTGATGGCTTCGATCACGCTGCCCCCATGCCCGTGACGGGCCCGTTTGAGGGCGTGATCCATGGCCGCGCGTACGGCAATCAGGTCATTGCCATCGACCTGCAGACTTTCGAGTCCGGCGGCCAGGCCTTTCTGGGCCAGTGTCTTGGCACCGGTTTGTGCCTGGCGCGGCGTCGAAATGGCCCATTGGTTGTTGACGATAACGGCCACCATCGGCAATTGCATAGCTCCGGCGACATTGATGGCGCCGTAGAAGTCGGCCTTGGAGGTGCCGCCATCGCCTATACAGAATACCGCCACGCGGGGTTCCTTGCGTAACTTGAAGGCCAACGCCGAGCCGGCAGCGTGCAGACATTGCGTCCCGATCGGTACCGTCCAGGGAAAATCATGGGCGGGGCCTGAGAAATCACTGCCTCGTTCATCGCCCCCCCAGTACAACAGTACTTCGCGGGGTTTCACCCCACGGATGAACTGGGTGCCGTATTCGCGATAACTGGGTGCAAAAACGTCTTCTTCCTGCATGGCTGAGCCGATGCCGATGTACACCGCTTCGTGGCCCAGACAAGAGGCATAGGTGCCCAGTTTGCCAGTCCGTTGCAGAGCGATAGATTTAGTGTCGAAGACCCGCAAAAACAGCATGGTTTTATACAGATCGATCATGTGATCCAGGTCACGAGCAAACTCGGGAAGGTCTTTCCGAGTGGCTTTGCCGGTGGTGTCAAGGTATTGAAGATACTCAATTTCGAACGAAGCAGCGATGGTCACAAAAAGCTCCGGAGGTGCCGAACACAGCCACTGGCTGCGGGATAGGCAAGACCCTAAAAATAGCAAGTCAGGCATACTGATTGCAAGACACACCGCAGCATCGAAAAGGTCTCCGGAGCGGTTAGAGACACTGCCATGAGTCAACTTCAGAGCGGGCCGGGTACATGAGTAATAAACCCCGCCGGGGGCTTGAGTAGAGCATCGCAAGCAACCCTCTTGTCCAATATGAAATGAGTCTAAAGGGAGGGGGTATCTCCAACATGAAATGGGTCAGGGGTGAGGTGCAGCGGGATCGGGTTCCGTTCATGATCGGCCAACGCACTGACTGGCCCCGGTACCGGCCGCTCAATGGGCTTGGCCCTGGCTCATCACTGAAGACCACGGCAGAGGGCGAGCCTGGGCCCTTTCTCGCCATTTCCAGGTAGGCGGGGATGCAGTGAAGTAAGTCATGTCCGCGCAGTGGGCATCCGCATAGCAACCAGTGATGCCGTTATTGTATTGCGACGAGACACTGTAGTTGGGAAACCACAGCCGATCTTCGATTTGTGATCAGTTCCGGAACTTTTTCGGGTCGCTGCAATCTCAAGCTGAATGGTTTGACAACAACCTCTCCATAGGGGGACGTCGGCCAACGATCCCATCCACAGGAGTCTGCCCCATGCACGCCGAGGCTGCGTTGCGAACCGAACCTGGATTTTCTCGTACTCTGGGCCATCCGAGCCCCTTATGGATGTTGCTGGGGGTTACAGTAGGGGTTAATTTTGCTTTCTATGGGTTCCGCGCCTTCCTGGCGCCCTATATCGCTCAGGCCTTCTATGCTCATCTGACTGCAGCTCAGGCGATGCAGCAGGCTGATGTGTTGGCCACCGGGTCGCTGGCGTTGGTCTATGCCACTAGCCTGCTGGGTGGCTATGTGGCTGATCACTTTCTGGGTGATACCCGGGCGCTGTGGCTGGCGCTATTCCTGCAGGTGGGAGGCATTGCGGTGATGGCCTCACCGACCCTGTCGGGTTTCGAACTGGGCATGGCCTTGTTCGATCTCGGTGCCGGGTTGGCGATTCCGCTTACCGTACTGGTCGGGCGCAGCTATGGACCGGATGATCCTAAGCGCGATGCAGGCTTCACCCTATTCTATCTGGCCATCAATTTTGGGGCTTTCGTCGCTCCGTTTATCTGTGCTGACTGGGTAGGTCGGCATTATGGCTACCGTTACGGTTTTCTGGTTGCCGGTCTGGGTATTCTTCTGGCCGCTATCGGGTTTCATTTCGGCAAACGGATGCTGGGTCACGTGGGCGATCCTCCTGAGAAATATCGCGGTCCCGGGGCTACCTTGTATACCTTGCTAGGCACCGCGCTGCTGGTCTACCCCACCTACCTGCTGTTGGATAAACCGCAGCTACTTAGTGGGGCGGTCTACGCTCTGCTCGGTCTGCTAGTGGTGTATTTCGTGCAGAGTGGTATCCGCAGTGGCGACAAGGTGCAGATGCAGCGCTATATCGCCATGCTGCTGCTGTTCGCGGCCAATATCTGCTTCTGGGCGCTCGATTTGCAGGGAGCGACCTCGTTGAATTTCTTGGCCAAGGATTTTATTAATGCCCCCTTCGATTTTTCCTGGTTCCAGTCCTTCAACCCTTTCTATATCCTCATCCTAGCTCCCTTTTTGGCCATACTCTGGCCCTGGCTGGACCAGCGCAAGGTCAATCCGTCCACCCCGCGCAAGTTTGGCATCGGTATAATTCTGGTTGGCCTGAGTTATCTGGTGATGGCCCTGGCGATCCGTTACCTGCAGGGTGCTGACGGCAAGCTTGCCTGGTGGACTTTGGCGCTGAGCTATCTGCTGCAGACCGTGGGTGAACTTACTTTGTCACCCATCGGCTATGCCATGGTCACCCGCTTGGCCGCACCGCATGAGACTTCACTGGCTATGGGGGGGTGGTTTCTGGCCATTGCTCTGAGCTACGACCTCTCCGGCAAGATTGCCGCAATGACTACCACCGGAGCCCGACCGGGTATTGCCGGTTATGGGCACGTGTATTGGTTGCTGTTCCTGATCGGTTCGGGTGTGGGGGTGGCGTATCTACTGGTCGCACCATGGATTACCCGGCTGATGCACGGAGCGCACTGAGTCGCTTCGGCTGAATGGTTGGTGGTCTCTACAGGTCGTGCAGAACCTGCGCAGAGCATCGCCAGGGTTTCTGGTGACACCGCTCTGTGCCCGGGAGGACTGAAACCCAAATACGTGCATGAGATAGGCCGATTTTTGGGGTCACCGCACTCGCTGGCGTCACCAATCATGCCCCGGCCGGCTGAGGTTCGGTGCTAATCAGCTAGCTTTTTGCATGCATCTTGCTGCGCTAGCGACTGTCTTAAAAGCATCGGGTTATTGTAACCGGCTAAGAGTTTACCCCCTATCAGGGCATGGTAGCGCTTAATTCCATTTGCTAAAAAATGCGCGTCGGACTTACTCAGTTCCGGTCCCGAACCACAGACTAAACTATATATATTCAACTTAACTTGGTTGGTCTTCCATATTTTCAGCTGCTTGGGGGACTTGGAAATTAATACTAAGTCATTGAGGTCTCTTTGAATCAACGAGATATTATTATCTCTTCCCATTACGAAAAATTCATAAAATTTTCCAGCGTTATATCCAAAAAATAAACCTATAAGTATAGAAAATACCCACAATACTAAGATAATTATTTTTTTGCGCTCATTTAGCATGTCAGTAGCTCCTCAGCATTATAAAATCATGCACAATCCGAAGCTCGGTGTTCGTCAGCCCAGATATTGGTCAGAACCTTTCGGGTTGATAATCTACCATAGTTGGATGTAATCCGAACAATGGGTTCTTCGGTGTGACGGTTAGATCAATGGTCTAGTTCTTCACATGCACTTTGTCGCGTCTGTGACTGCCTCAAAAGTATCGGGCTGCTGTGACCGGCTAAGAGCTTGCCACCCTCTAAGGTATTGTAGCGCTGAATTATTTTCGCTAAAGTATAGGCTTCGGACTCACTCATATCCTGACCCCAACCACAGATAAAACCATATATATTCATCTTAAATTGGTTGGCTTCCCATGTTTTCAGCTGCGCTGGGGACTTCGAGTATAATATTAAGTCATCGAGATCATTTAGAACGGCCAGGACCTTATGATGTTTTTCTATAATTTTATGCTGCAAAAACTTTCCAGTATAGAATCCAATGAATAAACTCATGAGCACAGAAAGTGCCCACAATGCTGACACAATCTTTTTTTTGTGCTTTATCATAGTCAACGAATGCCTTGTATCATGGAATACTGTGCAAAAAATGGGGTCAGGTCTCGTATTGTAACATCCTGGTGACCGGTGTAACCATAAAGGCTATAGCAAGCCCCCTGCGCCTGGCGACAACAGGCCGAATCACCCGAGGGTAAATGTTACAATACGAGACCTGACCCCATTCCTCCTGGAACTTCGTAACCCTACACCTTGGCTCTCCCTTGTTTGGTGTAGCTAACGTGTTGAGACGCTACACCCCATATGGGGTGACATCAAGCTTTCGGGAACCTCTAAAAATCTACTGTGCAAACCGCTTGCGATGTCGCGTACTCGTTCGGTATTTGTCTATTTACTTGAAAGGTCTCGTCGCTTACTCCGCGACTCTTTGCAATCGGCCCGCTCGTGACGGTTTTGAGAGGTTCCATAAATTACTTGGCAGGTGAGTAATGCCGGAACACAGTAGTTATCTCATGACCGCACATGATGTGAAACTCAACTTTGGCTGGAGCTACCGTTTATCCTTGGTGCGGTAGAGTGAGAAAGCCGAGTGTGATTTGGCTTGTCTGCCGATGCTGGTGACCTATCATGGTTCCGAGACCGGTCTGGGCAGTTTTCGGTGGCGCTTTTGCCGGTTTATGCTAGACATCGTGCCGATGGCCGATGGACTGCCCATCTACCACGGAGTGTGCCCCGGCAATGTGCCTACAGCGGTGACAACTTGTCAAGAATCCGGTTTAGCCAGACCTGTTCCTCTGAATTGAGTTTTTTCAGAACTTCGCGCTCGTACCCACGGGCCAAGGGAGCTACTTGATTATGGATGAACCAGCCCTTGGGGGTGAGGGCGAGTACCGAGCGGCGTCGGTCATCCTGATGCATCTTGCGGTTGACCAGACTCCGGGCCACGAGTTTGCCCACGGCGCGGCTGATTGCCACTTTATCCATGGCGGTGCGCTCGGCAACCTGGCGTGCGGACAACTTACTCTTATCGAAGCGGGCCAGAACGGCCATCGCTCGCCACTCGGTGATACTGAGCCCGAAACGTGTGTGGTATTCGCGGGCGATACCCTGACTGATGGTGTTGGAAAGCACCGATAGGCGGTAGGGTAAAAAATGTTCCAGTTTAAGCGGTAGATGGTCGGTCATTGCTGCGTCGCGGCTTGCTAATAGTTGCAATTGAAACTATAACCATATAGCCATGGGTGCAAGTGTTTGTGCCTAAGTTTTGCGGAGATTGACCATGAGTATGCAGTCCGGTACTGGCCTCCAGGCCACACAGTTTGAAAACCCGATGGGTGTGGATGGTTTCGAGTTTGTGGAGTTTGCTGCACCCGATCCAGCCGTGCTGCATAAGTTGTTTCCCCGGCTCGGTTTTGTCCCGGTGGCACGACATCAGAGGATGCAGGTGACGTTGTACCGCCAGGGAGACTGCAATTTTCTGGTGAATGAGGAGCCGGGTTCATTCGCCATGGATTTTGCTGCGCAGCATGGTCCCTGTGCCTCCGGTTTTGCGATCCGCTTCAGCAAGCCGGCACAAGAGGTGCGCCAGCAGGCGTTGGCCCACGGCGGTGAAGCGATCGGCGCGAAAGATGCCACCAAGTCGGTGAACACTCCCACTATCAAGGGTATTGGTGGCTGCATGCTGTATCTGGTGGATCAATATGGCAGGCGTGGCGAGGTGTATGCCGACGATTTCGAATACTTGCCGGGTGTCGACCGGCACCCCGAGGGGTTTGGTATCAAGTACATCGATCACCTGACCCATAACCTGTATTTCGGCAATATGGAGAAATGGTCGGAATACTACGAAAAATTGTTTAATTTCAGGCAAATCCGTTATTTCGATATCAAGGGAGCCAAGACCGGTCTGGTGTCTAAAGCGATGACAGCACCTGACGGCATGGTGCGCATTCCCCTGAACCAATCCTCTGAACCGAAGAGCCAGATCAACGAGTACCTGGATGAGTACCAGGGGGAAGGTATTCAGCATGTGGCGTGCTTTACCCATGACATTTACGCCACGGTTGAGGCTATGCACGCCCAGCAGATCCAGTTTCTGGATACACCTGATACCTATTACGAGGCGGTCGACGAACGGATCCCTGGGCATGGCGAGAAGCTAGAGTCGATGCGGAAGAACCGGATTCTTATTGATGCCGATGCCGAAACCCATAAACGTCTGTTGTTGCAGATATTCACTAAGAACTGTATCGGCCCGATCTTTTTCGAGATCATTCAGCGCAAGGGCAATGAAGGTTTCGGTGAAGGTAATTTCCAGGCCCTGTTCGAGTCCATCGAGCGCGACCAGATGCGTCGTGGGGTGCTGTAGGAAGTCCGGGCTGCAGGGCTTATGAGCCGAGCCAGAAGTTTTGGCGTAGCGTTTGATCCAGCGCTGATGATTGATACCGGTATGAGCATGTGGTGTCGATCTGCAGCTTGAAGTAATAGACCCCGGCGGCAGATGGAACAGAAGCGTACCCCAATGGCATTGGGGTCTTCGCAATTCACCAAGTGATGAGATCCATTCCGGGTTTCGTAGGCGGGATCCAGATGATCATCAACCCAGCAGTATTTGCGGGGCAATACTTAAGACCCGCAGAGCCACGGCAGGAGATTCCACATGAGCAATGAACACCAGGTAAAAACCTTATCCACAGCTATTGGCGGTGAGCTTGCCTATCTGTCGGGATTTGCCGGGGAACATGCCAGTGAGGCCTTATCAGGGGCCTTGCCTCAGGGCCGCAACTCTCCCCAACACCCTGCTTTCGGCTTGTATGCCGAGCAGCTATCGGGGACAGCATTTACCGCCCCGCGACATCTGAATCGCCATAGCTGGCTGTACCGGATTCGTCCAGGGGCAGTGCATGGACCTTTCAAGGCCCTGGACAGGCCGGGCATTCACCATCATTACGAGTTGGATGCCACCTCGCCCAACGTCATGCGCTGGAACCCTCAGCCGATGCCCGAGGAGGCCACGGATTTTATTGAAGGGTTGCAGAGTTTTGCTGGGACTGGCACGCCGCAGAGCCAGAGTGGCATCGGTATTTACCGCTATGCCTGCAACCGCCCCATGCAGGGACGCTATTTCTATGATGCCGATGGTGAGTTACTGATCGTGCCACAGCAGGGCCGGCTGTATCTGCTGTCCGAATTCGGAACGCTTGAAATTGAGCCCCAAGAGATTGCCGTGATGCCACGTGGGGTGCGCTTTCGGGTCGAGTTACCCGATGGCACCGCGCGTGGCTACATCGCCGAGAACTTGGGTCAGTCACTGCGCTTGCCGGAGCTTGGGCCGATCGGTTGCAATGGCCTGGCTAACCCGCGGGATTTTCTGTATCCGGTGGCGGTTTATGAAGACCTCGACGGTGACTTTGAATTGCTGACCAAGTTTCAGGGCCGATTATGGCAGGCACCCATCGATCATTCGCCGCTGGATGTGGTGGCCTGGCATGGTACCCACGTCCCCTATAAGTACGATTTGCGTCGTTTCAATGCCGTCGGCTCGATCAGCTACGACCATCCCGACCCATCGATTTTCACCGTGCTGACATCTGCCAGTGCTGTTCCAGGTACGGCCAACATGGATTTCGCGATCTTCCCACCGCGCTGGCTGGCGGCTGAGAATACCTTTCGACCGCCGTGGTTTCACCGCAACGTGGCCGGTGAATTTATGGGGCTGGTGCACGGAGAGTACGATGCCAAGCAGACCGGTGTTGATGGTTTTGTGCCGGGTGGGGCGAGTTTACACAATTGCATGACCGGCCATGGCCCGGATACGGCGAGCTTTGCGCAGGCCTCACTGGCCGATACGAGCCGGCCTGAGCACCTCGTTGATACTATGGCCTTCATGTTCGAGACTGCAGGAGTGATTCAGGTCACTGCCGAGGCCTTGGCATCGCCCCAACTGCAGCAGGATTACTGGCGTTGCTGGCAGGGACTGCGTAGCCATTTCGATCCATCCACGCCCTGAACGCGCGTTAATTACCCATAGTAAGGTCCATCCACTCCAGTCACTCATCCAGGTAAACAAATGAAACTAGGCTCTCTGAAGGAAGGCGGTCGGGACGGTACGTTGATCGTGGTCAGCCGCAATCTGCAACGTGCGGTGCGGGCCAGCAGTATTGCTCCGACATTGCAGGCAGCACTGGATGATTGGGAGAACCTGGCACCCCGGCTCAACAGTTTGTCGGAAGACCTCAATGCGGGCCGCGCCGAGGGGGCATTCGATGCGGAGATGCGCTTATTTGCTGCACCCTTTCCCCGGGCTTTTGAATTCGTCGACGGCAGTGCTTATTTACCGCATGTCGAACGGGTCCGTCGGGCCCGAGGCGCCGAGATGCCGGAAAACTTTTATACCGACCCACTGATGTACCAAGCGACCAGCGCCGGGTTTTACGGCCCGTGTGATCCGATTCGCTTGGTCAACGAGGATTGGGGTATTGACCTCGAGGCGGAGGTTATCGTGGTTACCGATGATGTGCCCATGGGAGTGTCCGCCACCGCTGCCAGTGCGTGCATCCAGTTGATCGGCATGGTCAACGACGTTTCTTTACGCGGTTTGATTCCGGCGGAGTTGGGTAAAGGCTTTGGATTTTTACAATCCAAGCCGCGCTCAGCCTTATCGCCGGTACTGCTGACCCCCGATGAACTGGGTGAGTTCTGGCAAGCTGACAAGCTGCATTTGCCCATGCGCACCTGGATCAACGGTCAATGGTTTGGCGAGGCCGAATGTGGTATCGATATGCAATTCAGCTTTGCCCAGCTCGTCGCCCATGCGGCCAGAACCCGACCCCTGGTGGCTGGGACCTTGATTGGCTCCGGAACCATCGCCAACCAGGACACCTCGAAGGGGGCATCGTGTCTGGCCGAACGACGCACGGTGGAGATTCTTAGGGATGGCAAGCCAAGCACGCCTTTTCTGAAATTTGGCGATACGCTGCGTATCGAGATCACCGATCCGCAAGGGCGCAGCCTGTTCGGTGCCATTGAGCAGTCAGTCCAGAAAATCTGACTGGGCGGCTGCATAAACGCCACGGGATCTGATCTAGGTCAAGATGTTTGTGGCGGTACACGGCGACACTTATGAGTATGAATGTAACACCTATGCCAGCTTTCGCAGCACCCAGCATCGATCCGGAATTACTGGCCCGATATGACGTTCTGGGGCCGCGATATACCAGTTATCCAACCGCCCCCCATTTCACCTCAGACTTTGGCGAAGCGCAACTCCGGGCCCAAGCGGATGCCTCCAATGAGGATCCGATTCCCCATGCCTTGTCGTTGTATATCCATGCACCGTTCTGCATGAGTCCGTGCTTTTACTGTGGATGCAACCGGGTGATTACCCGCGACCGGGAAAAAGGTGAGCTGTATCTGGCTCGGCTGTACCGGGAGATCGAGATGTACTCGGCACTATTTGACCGCGATCGATCAGTGGTACAGCTGCATTTCGGTGGTGGTACACCCAATTTTTACGATGTCAAACAGATGGCTGAGATCATGGGTGTGCTGGCCCGTCATTTCAGCCTGAGTCGATCTGTAGATCGGGAATTCGGGATCGAGTTGGATCCGCGTTATGCCGATGCCGACTATGTTCATGCCCTTGCCGGCATGGGCTTCAACCGCTTGTCTATGGGCATCCAGGATTTCGATCCCGAGGTGCAGCGTGCGGTCAACCGCGAGCAGGGTGTGGAGGAGACCCGCACGCTCATCGAGGCGGCACGCCAAGCTAGTTTCCGGTCAATCAGCGTGGATCTAATCTATGGCCTGCCACTGCAGACTTCGAAACGGTTTGCTACCACGCTGGATATCGTTCTCGCTATGCGCCCGGATCGTATCGCTGCCTACAGCTATGCGCATTTGCCTGAACAGTTCAAACCCCAGCGGCAGATCGATTCAGGTGATTTGCCAACGGCAGAGACCAAACTGGATCTACTCAGACTTACAGTGGAAAAGCTCACTGCTGCAGGATATGTGTATATCGGTATGGATCATTTTGCACTGCCGCAGGATGACTTGAGTAAAGCTCAACGAGCGGGCTCTTTGCAACGTAATTTTCAGGGTTATTCCACTCATGCCGAATGCGACATCGTGGCTATGGGTATGAGTGCAATCAGCCGTATCGGCCGATCTTTCAGCCAGAATGCGAGAGATCTCATTGGTTATTATGCAGCCCTGGACCAAGGTCGGTTGCCGGTTATACGGGGTCTGCAGTTGAGTCTTGATGATGAGATACGCGGCACCCTGATCGCCGAGTTGATGTGTCAGAACCGTATCGATATACAGAGTTTTGGGGCCAGGTATCAAATTGATTTCAAAGATTACTTTTCCGTAGAGTTGCAACGCCTCGAAACCTTGGTTAAAGATGGGCTGGTTACCTGGGATCACGAAGGTTTCAGTGTGACCGCACGTGGCCGTCTGTTGGTGCGCACGGTGGCCATGTGTTTTGATGCGTATCTGGAGCGGCAGAAGGGGCCAGGTAGTCCCCGCTATTCGCGAACCATCTGAACCTCCAGATCATACGGCAGGCTCAGCTTGGAATGACCCCGATTCACCGTGATCTGCCAGGCCTCAGATCACGTGACGGGTGAAGCTGGATGGGTCACCGTCCCAGGGTTCAAACCATTCCCGGCGGGCGCGTTGTATCGCATGGCGAGGTTCACGAGGAGTCATTTTCAGGGCGCGACCATCTTTTAGCCATTGGGCTACGGCATTGATAATGCGGACATTGCGACAGCTTCGGGCATGATCGTCAATACCGGTATAGCCGGCTAAAGTCACCCCGGCGATAGCACTGGAGCGGAAAGGTACCCGACCGTCACCAAAAATTTCCAGCTTTACGGCAGCAAAGTCGAACCAGTTGGGGTTGTGCCGATTGGCAGTGAGAACCGGCAGTCGAACGGCCGTGGGGAGGCCGGCCCCGCTGAGAATCAGTACCCGGTCGGCGTGCGCGGCAAGGGTGTGGTCGGAGAGCATATGAACCGCACTTTTGCCTCCGTGGAGGGCCTTGGAACCGCGGATGAAAGCCTCGGCATTAGCGAGATGCCGGCTCTGAAACTCACCGCCGTCACGGACATTGGCCTGCCATTGGTGGGCATCGAACAGATCCAGTTCATGCTCTTGCTCGTCCACTATCGAACCCGCAAAGGACGGCGTCATCGAATACACCGAAGCGAAGCCCCGGGTGATGCGTCGATAGTCCTCATCGGTACCAAACCAGCCGTCCCGCTCGCCCACGACGAGCGCATACGGTGCCCCGATCGATCCGTAAAAAGGCGGGGCGATAAAGACCACTCGACCTATGCCGGCGAAGGGCTTGCGTGGGTTTCGCGCGAACAGTGCGCCACGCAACACTAACCCCCCCATACTGTGAGTGACCAGAGAAATGCTTGGATCGGCACCACGGGCCTGCTCACGTTCAGCCACCTCATCGAGAAAAACAGCCAGAGCTAAAGCGCTGCGATCCAGTGGCCGGCGCCAGTCGTAGGTAAACACATGGACCGGCTCGGGGGCTTGCCAGGCACGCAACTTGGCGATCAGCGGACCATAGGTATGGCGGATGGCGCGAAATGGACGCATCCAGTGGTCGGCGGCGCTTTCGTGCAAGCCATCAGCCAGGCCTATATCCAGTGAATCCTCAAAGCTGTTGCCGCCGGACATTTCCTGCAGACTCCAGCGTAGCGGCCAGTCCAGTGGGTAACTGTCTACCAGCTCGGAGCCTTTGATACCGGGGACGAAAACAATAGCCATAATTGCGACCCTGCAAGCTTTTTTGGATAATAGGGGATTGTAGCGAAAGGCCGTAACAGCGAGAGTGTTTTTCAATCGATCAATGAGTTTGCCCAGGTGCGTGAGAGGGCTGTCTGGCATCACCCCAGGTACCGAGCGCAGATGGGCGATGGGGAATACCGCAGAGTGGGACACCACCAGAACAAGACCTGTCATCTCGGGCGTAGACCCGGGATCCAGGGTGAGCGTGATGTTGCGAGATGGCATACCGGTTACGAGACGATTAAAAAATAATGCGGTTCGTGCCTCACCGTATCCTACGGGCTATACCAGCTACGCCCCATGACACAGATTCAATGCGTGCCCAAGGTATGGTTGAGAACCTCGGCCAGGCGTGCCCCGGCCAAACGCAGTTGTCGCTCGGCGATGGGGCGCATGCGCGTAACGTAACTTTGGGTGATCCGGTGTCCCACCGGGTACACGCCATCATCCCGATCAATACGACAAGAGGCCTCGGCCCAGGTGACGGCCGCTCGGGTAATGGATGTCTTGATTGGGGATATCCGGAGCAGCCCCGGTGTTTTCAACCGTTGGGCATAATCTTGGGCATCCAGATGCCGGGTGCGTAGCAAACCCGAGTCCCAGACTCTGTGCAGGTTGGTTCCCTTCCCTTCGAATTGGACCTGATAAAAGTTACCGCCCTTGTCATCTTTATAGCCGGAATGCAGTGGTTGATGGATGTCGGCGACAAAATGCACCACAAAATTCAGAGCCTGGGCGCGTTTTGCCATCGGTAAGTGGGTATTACCAAGAATCCGGGCATAGTGGGCGATGCCTCCCACTACACACTGGCCGGCGGGACAATCACGACGAGCCCGATACACGCAGGAAGAACTATGGATACGCAGGTAATGCATACGCCGGGTGTGACGACCCAGGATCTCCATCGCTGGAGAAGGATTATCGCGCAAGGTGTCGGCCCAGATGGCCACGCTTGCCAGGGATGGGGCGTGTTCAAAGGTAAGGATTCGTTTCACGTTGGCGCGTGTCGAAGGACTCAGTTGCACTTCGGCCAGGTTGGCGACGATGCGATGCCCAAGCGGACCCCAGGCGAGTGCTGGACGGATACTGAGGCCAAGTAGACCCAGTAGGATGAACAGGGATACTTGTAGGGGGTAGTTCATGAGCTTTACCAACCGCAGAACGAATCACTGAGGAGATGAGTCAGTGCCGTGCAACGTAACAGAAGACCGGTCGCTGCCGGATTGTTTGCATGCTGAGTGGCTGCAGTGTACCGGTTTGGAGCAAGCTGCAACGGAGAGGTGCCGCCGAGGCTCGTGCTTTGACGTAGAATGCAAGATTCTTCATCTTGTTCGGAGGACACTGATCTATGACTATCAAGGTCGCCATCAACGGCTATGGCCGCATCGGCCGCAATATCCTTCGTGCACTCTACGAGGCTGACCGCACCGAGCAAATTCAGGTGCTTGCGGTCAATGATCTCGGTGACGCTGAGACCAATGCGCATCTGACCCAGTACGATACCGTTCACGGCAGGTTTCCCTATGCCGTTACCGTTGATAACGGTGACCTGATCGTCAAGGGTGATCGAATCAAGGTCTGCGCCGAACGGGATCCTGCAAAACTACCTTGGGGCGATCTGGACATCGATGTGGTGTTGGAGTGCACGGGTCTGTTTACGACCAAAGAAAGGGCCGCAGCCCATCTTGCTGCAGGGGCGAAAAAGGTAATTATCTCGGCACCAGGCGGTAAGGATGTCGACGGCACGTTCGTTTATGGTGTCAACCATCACGATCTCAGAGCTAGTCACCAGGTCATCTCCAATGCTTCATGCACCACTAATTGTCTGGCTCCATTGGCTAAGGTGCTGCATGAGAAGATAGGTATCGTGCATGGTTTGATGACTACAATCCACGCCTATACCAACGATCAGGTACTCAGTGACGTCTTCCACAAGGATCTGCGGCGCGCTCGTTCGGCCACGATGTCGCAAATTCCTACCAAGACCGGAGCTGCGGCGGCGGTCGGTTTGGTCTTACCTGAGCTCAACGGAAAACTGGATGGCTTTGCCATGCGTATCCCAACCATCAACGTGTCGGTCGTCGACCTGAGCTTCGTCGCCGCCCGAGGTACCAACAAGGAAGAAATCGATACGATAGTGCAGGAAGCGGCCAGCGGTACACTCAAGGGTATTCTTGGCCTTAATCGGAGGCCGTTGGTCTCAGTGGACTTCAATCACAATACATATTCCTCGATCTACGACGCCACCTTGACCAAAGTCATGGGGGGTACCCTGGTCAAGGTGTGCTCGTGGTATGACAACGAGTGGGGTTTTTCCAATCGCATGCTAGACATGAGTCTGGCCTTAATGGCTGCCAAGTAACCGGTTGGAGTACTCATCATAGATTACCCCGATCCTGTGCAAGCGGGGTCGGGGCCTAGTCAGAGCCGCAAATTAAAGCAGGTTTTGGAACCCAGCTAGCTAGCCGTGCAACGGTATGCTGCCGAGCATCGCCCGCAAAGCCTCCGGCTTGAGCAATTCAGCATCACGCCCATGGACATCCAGAATGCCTTGGCTACGCAAATGGGCCAATACCCGACTGACTGTTTCCGCAGCGAGACGCAGGTAATTGGCAATGTCACCACGGGACATACAAAGGCGGAAGCGTATGGCTGAAAAACCGCGTGCGGCATAACGTTGCGACAGATCGAGAAGAAAAGCAGCCAAGCGTTGGGTAGCGCTCAAATCCCAGTATCGCCCAGCCTGATCTGATATAGCCCGGCTGAGCAACTTGAACAGGTGCTGTTGAACCTGATCCTGTTGGGCAGCTACGGCACTCAAACGTGCAAAAGGCAGGCGACACACCCAGGTGTCGTCGAGTACCACACCATTGCAGCGATACATACCGGAACTTATGGCCTCAAAGCCAATCAGCTCACCAGGAAGAAAAAATCCTCGTACCTGCTCGTGACCTTCTGCGTCCAGGTGGACGGTTTTGATCATGCCCGACTTGACGGCATACAAGTACTCGAATGGTTCATCCAGGCGAAAGATTGTGTCCCCTGCACGATACGGTCCTGCTTTGGCAATCAGCTTTTCCACATTCCGAAACCCGGGCTCTCCGTAGCCGATGGCCGTACACATACCGACTAATGCACAGCCATCGCATGCCGAGGCCTGATCCACATGAAAATCGACAGCACATATACCTGGTGCGGTGTTCAAAGCACGCTGTGCCACAACGAAATCCTCCAAGTTGCTCTAAATGGCTGCCAAACCATAATCCCAACTATAGATGATTGGACTTGCCTATTCATGCGCAAAGTGTCGCACCCGTGAATTGTCCCTCGTAATTGGCCCATCGTGATGCGGTGGCGTGTCTGTGGTGGGTGACGCCACGGTTGCCAAACCGGTCTCCAGATTGATCCGGTGGCTTATGGATGCAGAAGCAGCAATATGCCCCATGGGTTCTGCGTTACCGCTACGCTGATGATAAAAGCGTAGGTTGTCAGTGCACATCCATAGGCAATAGCCCTTTGTCGCCAGGAACGAGCCGGGCGCAGCGCCAGCACACCCAAGGCAATGTACACCACCAACAGTGCCAGTTTAACCGTCAGCCAAGCATTCAGCAGTGGGTATTGGTGGATGATGAAGGTCAGACTTAGCCCTGCAGCCAATAGCACACTATCGTTAAAATAGGAGAAATAACGCAGGCTCCGGTGTTGCACCAAGCCATTCATACCGGCCAGTCCGAACCCCCCACGTACCGCAAACAAACTGCCGGAAATGGCCACGGTGCTGATGTGCAGGATGAGGATCTGCGGGAAAAAAGTGACCAGTGACATGGGGGCTTGATCGTTGGTCAGGGTCCTCAGCCCGGTTGCCCATCGCGACGCGGGGTGAGATAGATCCATGCCGAGCGTAGTGTCCAGGGCAGGAAAGCTATTATCCAGGCCGCTGCAGTCAGCGTATAGGCCAGATTGCCAGCCCCGACCAGGGAGTCCAGGACGCGTGCTATTGCGACTGCCTGAATGGCCAGAAAGGTAAACCACGGTATCGGTCCCATCGCCAGAGGCCGGCCCGAGTGTCCGTGGGTAACTCGGGTGACCATGCCGACTACGATTGAGCTAAAGAAGCCCACAGTCAGAGCGTGCAGGGCGGCCATTTGTATGGCTACAGCATGGTTTGTGGAGACCCATCCGGCCAGAGCATACAGAAAAAATGCACTCGGCAACCAGAGATAGGCCAGATACAGGACACTCAGCAGACCGCGCCGACCGCGCCACCAAGCTTTCCATGGTTGCCAGGCAATCCAGTGGGCCAGAAAAAATATCGCCAGCAGTATATTGACCGCCATGCTCAGCAGGGGCAGATGCCAGGCATCCAGGACTAGGTGTCCCAGTAGTAGCAGCCACAGGATTGGCAGCGAAGACCGTGGCCGTCGTACGATATAGCCTGGAACCACTCCACCTGAAAAGAACGGCAACATACGGTGTAGCACGGTAAAGAAAACCGGCAGCAGAAAGGCCAAGGTCCCCAGGCGGATAGCGGGTACCACCAGAGTTGCCGGTGCCCCGATAAGAAATGCGAAAAACAATGATAGACCGCCCGCTCCGGCAGTCAGTGCGACTAGAATTGAGATTGCCCAGGGGTCACGGGTGGGGGCTCTTAGAAGCACCCGAAGCAGTTGCCAAATACCCACTAACCAGCCGGCTAACATGGCACCAAAGCCAATCAGTAGCCATAGGTGGCCGAGCATGGTACCGGCTAAAGCCACAACCATACCGCCGAAGATCAGCCCGAAGATCGGTACATAAGCACGGCGGGTCAGCGCTGTTTGTCCGGTCCAGCGTGGAAAAACGGTTAATAAAAAGCCAAAGATGAACGGGCCGAGCATTCCATATTGCGCCAACATGCCATGCAGCCAGATACCAGGTACGGTCGGGGAGGGAAATCCGCTCCAGGCAAAGGTGACTGCACCGAGGTCGAACAGCCACCAGCCCATGATGCCCAGCAAAGCGACTACTCCGGCAAAAAACAGCAGCCGATGTGGTGCCGATGCCAATACAGTAGTCAGGTTTGGTGACGCGATGGTGGTTGGAGATTCTGTAGAGCTACGGGGTACTGGGGAATTCATGCAAAGATTAAGCCAATTGGTTATTGAGTGTTGGGGTTGTAGAGGATACGCATCCCGCACAGAATCCCTGTAATGGGAGCATGGAGATCATCGTTGCGGACTGGGTTGGTTCATTCAGGCCACGGAGCGTATCCCGAAGTCGTCGGGGTGCAGTATCAAGTCGTACAGGGTATAGCGATCAAGAGTTGTGGCGAAAGCTTCGAGAGCTTCTTTCAGAATACCGCGTAGCCGACAGGTGGGTGATATTACGCAATGATTTTCCACCGTGAAACATTCCACCAAGGCAAAATCCGGCTCGGTGGCACGTACTACAGCACCCAGGCAAATCTTCTTAGGCGGTCTCGCCAATGCCAGTCCGCCGGAGCGGCCACGCACGGCTTGCAGATAGCCGGCGCGGGTCAGCAGGTTGGCAACCTTCATCAGATGGCTACGCGAGATCCTGAAGATCCTGGCCGTCTCCTCGATCGTAATCAGCCGATCATCTCGGGCTGCTGCGTACATCAGCAAGCGCAGTGCGTAATCGGAAAAGTGGGTCAAGCGCATGAGATCATCTACTGGAAATGAGGTATGGAGACACTAGCGGGTAAGCTGTAGAGAGGGTAAAGATGGTTGAAAGAGGTATGTTTTGCAAGCTATACAATCTATATCTGACTTAATGTTACATAAAAACAACAGTATTTACAATGAGTTGTTGTGAGAATTCTACAGTATAATTTCACATGAAATTCTAGAAGATACATTGACAATGAATCTTTTAGAGCGTAACTTACGCCGTGTGTCACCACTCCGATATCCTCGCAATGGGCCTCATTGTGGGGTCTTACGGAGGTGGTTTTCTGTACCTTGTTCATCTTTCAAGGACCCTTTCCATGTCTGATTCCATAGCCTCTCCCGAGCCTGCCGAGATTGATGTTCGTAGCCTCATTCCCGCTCAGCGGCACGCCAGAATTTTTGCATTGGTCGATGCGTTGCTCCCTGATACAGCCTTTATTTTGATCAACGATCACGACCCCAAGCCGCTGTACTACCAACTTGAGGCCGAGCACCCTAAGCAGTTCTCCTGGACGTATCTCGAAAGGGGGCCTGAGGTCTGGCGTGTGCAGATTCGCAAGTTGCCGCAGTAGATTCATCCCCAGACCGATAGTTTGCTAAGACGTGTGCGGATGGTGAGGGCACTCGTACATCCACCAGAGTTGGAGATTAATAAATGGCTGGAGTCACACTCTCACGCTGGACTATGGCGTATTTCGCCATGGCATTGCTTGCACTGCTTGCGGCTGAGGTATTGATGACAGCGGGATATGGGTATCCGCAGGTCCCCGTCGGTGCACCGGCAACCTTGGTGCTGGTACATCTGGTGGTTCTGGGTTGGCTGAGCTTGTTGCTCTGTGGGGCGATGTTCCAGTTTGTGCCGGTACTGGTTGCCAAGCCTCTATACAGCATGTGGCTGTGCCTGCCAGTGCTGGGGCTCCTGGTAGCTGGACTCATTATGTTGTTATCGGGCTTTCTGAGCCTGGGCGGGGTGATCGAGCCGGTCCTGCCATTCTTTGCCCTGGCGAGTGGACTGCTGGTGGCAGGTTTTGTACTCGTATTATGGGATATTGGCCTGACTCTATGGAACGCTCGGCCATTGGCTTTGCCGGCTCGCTTTATCGTAATCGGGATCGCCAGTCTGGCTGCGACAGTGAGTTTCGGTGCCATATTTGCATTGCTACTGGGGGGTGTTGCAGGGGGTTTCACTATATCGCGGCTGCTTGTCTACGGCTTACCATTGCACGTCATTGCGGGCCTTGCGGGTTGGCTCACTCTCACCGCCATGGGCGTCAGCTATCGACTACTTGCCATGTTCATGCTGGCCCCGGAACAGGAACGAGTGAGTAGTCGGGCTGCGTTCTGGCTGGGGACAGCAGCGCTGGCTGTGGTGGTTTTTGGAGGTAGCGCAGCCATTGTTATGAACCGTGCCCCGTGGTGGATGCTGCTGGTCGGGGCACTGCTTGGGCTGGCTGCCGTTGCTTTGTATGTCCACGATATGATGCACCTGTACCATGCGCGCAAGCGTCGCAAGATTGAACTGAACAGCACCATGGCGATGGTAGCGTTGGCATTTTTAGTGGCGGTGGCACTACTGATAGTAGTCCTTCTCGGCATGGGGCAACTTACCCACCACATTGCCGCAGTAGTATTTCTCGGCGCTTTCGGTTGGCTATCGGGACTCGGTCTGGCCATGCTCTACAAAATCGTACCGTTTCTGACCTGGCTGGAATGCTACGGTCCGGTCTTGGGCAAGGGCGTCACGCCCAGAGTGCAGGATCTGGTGGAGGAACGGCGTGCGCGCAAGTGGTTTGTACTCTATTTTCTGGGGATTCTGGGTGCGCTGGCTACACTTCTGCTGGGTGCTTCGATAGGGTTTCGTATCGCCGCTGCCCTGATGCTGGTTGCAACGGTGGGCATCATCGTACAGCTGGTACGAGCCCGCCGTCTGGACGATGTACCCAGCTCGGTGCGGTTTCCTGCTGGTAGCCACCGTCCCCGACTCTTGATGGCTTTAATACAGCCTCGTTAACTGGGAGAAACAGTAGTGACGACATTTATCGATCTCGATGTGCGGCCCATCTTGAGAGAGGGTGGAGAACCGTTTGAGCAGATCATGGCGGCGGTGGCGGCTTTACAGCCGAATCAAGGGCTGCGGTTATTTGCGACCTTTAAGCCAACCCCACTATTGAACATGTTGGGTTCGCGCGGGTACACCCATCAAGCCAGAGAGATAGGTGATGGCGACTGGGAGGTTCTATTTAGTCCAGCGGCCGCAGATACGGTGCGGACGGAGGTTGCTGCGGCACCCGTTGCCGCTACGGATACGGCACAGTGGCCGGAACCTTCGGTCACACTCGACAACCGTGATCTCGATCCACCCGAGCCAATGGTGCGTATCCTTGCTGCCCTCGAGTCGATGTCCACAGGTGAAGTACTAACGGCACTACTGTGCCGTGAACCAATATTTTTACTACCTGAACTTACCAAGCGTGGACATCACTGGTGCGGTGGCTTTGAGGCGGACGGCACGACTTACTCCATTATGGTGCAGGTGGGATCACGACGGGAGAGTACCCAGTGAATGGGCAGCTGGATCAATCACTGATTGAACAGGTTAAACAAGCTTTACGTACAGTTGTCGACCCTGAACTCGGTTTTAATATCTTTGATCTTGGTCTGATTTATGAGGTTACCGCTGATACCACAGGTACGGTACATGTGCAGATGACCACAACCACTCGAGGCTGCCCGGCAACGGGCTATCTGCAAGAGGGTGCGTGCAATGCGGTCAAGCAGATTTCGCAAGTTGTTGCGGTGGAGGTTGACCTAGTCTATGACCCCCCTTGGACCCCCGAGAAAATGAGCCCCGCAGCCAAACTACACCTGGGTATGGATGAGGGATGGGGTCAATGAGTGATAATTGGACAGATACAAACAGTATTTCTTTCGGTACCTCAAGGCGGACGGTTGAGGACCTGTCCAGGATCCTCATGGCTTGTCTGGAGACGCTCGTTGCTGCGGGTGAGGTTGATGCTGCGTGTCGTTTTGCCGGGCGGGCCTGTGTGACACTTCGACATGATGATCCCCAGGCCGAGCAGCGCTTTAATGTATTGCTGCACCGACTTACTCCACGATTGTCATGGTAGCGGTGGATTTCTAGTGACGGGAGTGACGTGTCATGACCCATGTTGTTACTGATAATTGCATACAATGCAAATACACCGATTGCGTCGAGGTCTGTCCAGTCGACTGTTTCCATGAAGGGCCCAATTTTCTGGTTATTGACCCCGAGGAGTGCATTGACTGCACGTTATGTATCGCCGAATGCCCGGCCGAGGCTATTTTTCCTGAAGCCGATGTACCGGCGGGTCAAGAGCATTTTATCGATATCAATGCAGAGCTTGCACCGAACTGGCCGGTTATCGATGCGATTATTCCGGCACTTCCGGATGCCGACCAGCAGAACGGAATTCCCAACAAGTTACCTCAACTGGAGCGCTGAGATGAGCATGCCGAAGCGAGTTGACGACATTTTTACTGATCCCGTCACCGGTCAGCGGGTTGCGGCGGCCGATACGGTGCGTTACGTGACTTGGCATGATCTGCCATTGGTCTGCCCAATGCCCAACACCAGCCTGTGGAATGGCCATCCACGTATCGCGCTGCCGATTCATATCAGCGGTCGTGAGCACTGTCCGTATTGTGGCACACTCTATATTCTGCGCGATCCCGTACCCGGTGAGCCCGCCCCACATTTCACCAACCTGCAGATCGAGCATCTCTATCGCCAAGCTGTGGCGCAATGTAAACCCGCCGCAGAGACATGAGGCGCCCTTAAGTGCCGTATCTTCAGTAGTCGCAATAGAATAGCCACTCTTATCAGGCATCCATTCCATCCATGTCCCACAACGCCCCCAGCCAAAAATCAGCAGACGGAAGCAAATACACCACTCCAGAAGGAATTCGTGCCGTCAAGGGCGGTATCCGTCCTCACGCACACAGCAGTACCCCCGATGTTGCCCGTAAACCGCCGTGGTTACGGGTGCGCTTGCCTTCGGGAACAGAGTATGAAGCGGTGCGTGACATCGTGCATAGACATCAATTGCATACAGTTTGTGCTGAATCGAAGTGCCCCAATATTGCCGAGTGCTGGGGTCGGGGTACTGCGACGTTGATGCTGATGGGTGAGGTTTGTACCCGGGCCTGCCGATTTTGCTCGGTAAGTACCGGTAATCCGCACGGCTGGCTGGATCCACTCGAGCCTCAGCATGTGGCAGAAGCCGTTGCCTTGATGCAGTTGAAATATGTGGTACTTACTTCGGTTGACCGTGATGATCTGCCAGATGGGGGAGCCGCCCATTACGCGGCTTGCATCCGTGCCATCCATGCGCGGGCCTCAGGGGTGGCTATTGAGGCTTTAACACCGGATTTTGCTGGTAATCAGGAGGCGATCGCCACGGTCCTGGATGCAGGTCTGGTTACTTATGCGCAGAACATCGAAACTGTGGCCCGCCTGACGCGTCAGGTACGTGATCCGCGCGCTGGCTACGAGCAGACCCTGCGGGTACTGGATTTTGCCAAGTGCCATGCGTCGGGAACATTGACCAAGACCAGTCTGATGCTGGGTCTTGGGGAAACCGATGTTGAAATTGAACATACCTTGGACGATATCCGTTCCGCGCAGGTTGATATCGTGGCCATGGGCCAGTACTTGCGGCCATCCGGGAATCATTTACCGGTGGAGCGCTTTGTGACTCCAGAGGAGTTTAGTCAATACCGCACCCTTGCTTTGGACAAGGGCTTTACAGAAGTTGTAGCCGGTCCGCTGGTACGGTCGAGCTATCGTGCTGAACGAGTGTTGGAACGTAACAATGTCGGCTTGTGAGCGTATTGCAAGGTATTTGCCTGAGTTTTATCGCCGCGGATGAGTTCCATTTATCGCGGGGTAAAACCGGGTCGTGGGTCGGTAGCGTGTAATCCAAGGAGCATGTCGTAGAACCCGTGATTCTGGCAATGACGTAGCTTGTTTCCGGCCAGTACCTGGCCGTGCCGGCCTCGAATTACCGCGGCATCACGATACGGCCATGATGCTGACCCCAGCTTGAGACCCACAGTTATCCACTGTTGAGAGGAAAAAGCCATGAACCATTCCGTATACCCGCAATCTACTCCGGAAATTGCTCGCAAGCGTCGTGAACTCACCCCGGCAACTTTGGATGCCTTCAAGGCCTTCAGTGCTCAGGTGTTCGCCGATGGGGCACTTCCGGTCAAGACCAAACAGTTGATCGCCGTCGCTGTGGCCCACGTCACCCAATGCCCGTATTGCATCAACGGTCACACTGAAGCGGCCCTAAAACAGGGAGCCAGTGAGCAGGAAATCATGGAGGCGATCTGGGTTGCTGCAGAAATGCGTGCCGGTGGAGCCTATGCGCACTCTACCCTGGCACTCGATACTATGGCTCACACCCACCCCATTACGCCGCGCTGAATCATCCAGACGGAGTCAGCAATGAAAAGCCGTATCGATTACCAGAAGGCCGCACCTGATGCGTTCCAGGCCATGCTGGGCCTGGAAGCCAGTGTGCATCACTCGACATTGGACCCAGCCCTGATAGAACTGGTGAAAATGCGAGCCTCGCAGATCAATGGCTGCGCTTATTGTCTGGACATGCACAGCAAAGATGCCCGCGCCGCTGGTGAAGCGGAACAGCGTTTGTATCTACTTTCAACCTGGCGTGAGGCCCCACTTTATACTGAGCGCGAACGGGCTGCCCTGAGCTGGACTGAGGCCGTCACCCAGCTTGCAACGAACGATCTGGCCGATGCATTGTACGGTGAGGTACGGGCGCATTTTAATGAGCGGGAGTTGGTTGAACTGACCCTGGCAATCATTGCCATCAACGGCTGGAATCGTTTGGCGATTGCTTTTCGCCCGGATGTGGGAAGCTATCAGGCCCGGAGTACGCATGAGGTCCGCTCGGACGCTGCCGGCCAGCACGTGGATCACGGGTCGTCGCCCGGGATGACGAGCTGAGGGGTTGCGCAGTGCCACCTCCTTCTAGTCATTCCCGCGCAGGCGGGAATCCACTTGGCCCGGAGTACGGTTGAGGCTTGCTCGGGCGCTGCCGCCAGTACGTGGATCCCGGGTCTCCGCTATGCTCCGCCCGGGATGACGAACCTTTTAAGGATCTCCCCCGCCACGTTGTGGTTCGCCAAGCCCCGCACCACGAACCACCACAGCATGGACGAGCCGGCAAGCTGCATGCTTGTCATTCCCCTGTGCGCGCAGGTGCAGGAAGTAAACCGGATGTATCCAAACCCCCTGCGGCGATCCATACGTCAAGTAGGTTGATGCATCGATAATGAGTGCCGTCTCAATAGTGTTGTGGTTTCACTTGCAGGTAGGCAGCCAGCGCTACAGCGTTGTTGTGGGCCTCGTCTTTGGCCGCAAACAGCAGGGTGACTTTGGCTTCTAACTGTAACAGGGTGCGAAGCGGCACCAGTGCGGCCGTATTGGCCTCAAGTTCAGCACAGTAACGCAGGCGGAATTCATCCCATTTTTCCGGTTCGTGGCCAAACCACTTACGCAGTGCATCGCTGGGGGCGAGGCCCTTGAACCAGTGATCAATCTCCGCCTGATCTTTCCGCAAGCCCCGTGGCCACAACCGGTCTACCAGTACCCTACAGCCATCGTTAGCATTCGGGACTTCATAAATCCGCTTGATTGCGATGCAGGTCATAGGCAACTGCTCCAGAAGGCTAGGCCTGGCAAGGCCCATGCTTGACGAAACAGCATAACTATCTCCCATAAAAAGGCGAGGGCCAAGTGGCCCTCGCCAAGCATGACCAGCGATCGGTCAGGGGTTCTTGCTGACCGGAACAGCGGTACTCACTACACTCGCTGTGGCCGATTGCCGTTGCCGCCATAGTTTGTAAATGAAATCCCAGGCCATCAACAATGCTCCGGCCGAAAACACGATGTCACCGGGCATGCGCATCCACTGCCAGAATAGCGTGGTGTTATAGAACTGCATGCTGCGCGCGTAGGCATAGCCATGGGTGTACACCGCTTCGAGTTGTGGCCAGCCGATGGGGTAGAAGTTCAGCACGATCCACATCACCATACCGATGTTGTACAGCCAGAAGGCCCACACCCCGGTGCGATCACTCCATGGTCGGTTGCCATTGAGATAGCGTAGCGCCATATACAACAGTCCTATGGCCAGCAGGCCGAAAGCACCGAACATTGCGGTATGGGCGTGATTGAGGGTCAGAAAAGTGCCGTGCTCGTAATAGTTGACCAATGGCGCGTTGAGTGTGCCGCCACCGAACACCCCGGCACCGACGAAATTCCAAAATGCCGAACCGAGTATGTACAGATAGGCCAGGCGGTATGGGAAGTCCTTCTGCTCAGCAATGTGTCGGCGCTGGTCAATGGCTTCAAGTACCAGCAGAAACAGGGGCAATACCTCAAGGAATGAGAACATGCTGCCAACCCCGATCCATAGATCCGGCTCACCTACCCAGTACATGTGGTGGCCGGTACCGAGGATGCCGCTGAGCAGGATCAGAATCCATTCAAACAATACCGCACGTTCGACCAGTTGCCGTGAAACCAGTCCCAATGCCATCAGAAAATATCCGGTGACGGCGGCCGTGAACAGCTCAAAGGCCCATTCCACCCACAAATGTACTACCCACCAGCGCCAGAAGTCGGTAATCGAAAAAGATGGATTAGGTGAGGCCAACGGAATCATCCCGAACACATAGATTATCGCCACAGCCCCAGGGTGCTGTACCAAAGCAGGTGTTCGATGCGGAACAGACTGTAAAGTGAGCGTCCCTGATGAAACAAGATCTTGAGAGTAGGCCAGAACGCCCGTAGCAGCACCAGACTCCACACCAGCAGGCCGACAAAGAACAGAATCTGCCAGAATCGTCCTAACTCCAGATAGGACAGGCCCTGGTTACCAAACCAGAACCAGTGCTTGTCAATGATTCCCATGATGCCGAGGTAGTTGCCCAGCAAGGCGCCTACAACGATTACCACCAGCACCCAAAAGATCAAGTTGACCAGTCCACGTTGTCCACTGGGTTCGCGTTTGCCAATAATAGGGGCCAGAAATAACCCGGCCCCGATCCAGCTGATTCCAATCCAGACGATGGCGGCCT
>QILI01000084.1 GCA_003233305.1 Mizugakiibacter sp. | reverse complement strand
CTCACACGCCAGCAGCCGGTCAGCAAGAAACCGATACACCTCACCGACCACATCATCGTAATGAGGGTGCTGTTGCATGCTGCGCGGCTCATCTTGCATGTGCATGATGCACACTGGGACATCCAGTTCGGCTGCAGTAGCCAGAGCACCAGGTTGACGTAACGCATAGATATCATTGATGAGTCCCGCACCCGCGCCCACGGCGGCCCGCATCACTGCAGGCTTGGAGGTGTCGATGGAGATCGGCACGGATAGCTGGGCCACAAGGGCCTCGATCACCGGCACTACCCGGTGAATTTCCTCCTCGGTATTGACCGGGGTGGCGCCGGGACGGGTCGATTCACCGCCCACATCCAGCAGATCGGCCCCTTCCTCGACCAAGCGAACAGCGTGGGCAACAGCCGCTTCCCGGGTAACAAAACGACCGCCATCAGAAAACGAATCCGGCGTAACATTCACAATCCCACAAATACGGGAATGCTCAAGGTTCAAGATGCGGCCGGAGCAATCCAACCGGAGAGCCGTATCGAACATCAGATACGCTTCGTAACAGTGAAACTATTACAGCAAGGTGGCATCCAAACCTCGATGCCCCTCGCCCCAGTGTGCAAGGCCCACCCACAACATTCAGCCACCTGACCACCTAGCCACCCGGCTCTTACTCGCAAGAGATCGGCACCGATCCGGGAGGACTGAAACATGCTGAGTTCACTTCAATGCTGACTGGCTGGCTCAGCAACGCTGCCACCCTGGCCCTTGGTTTCTGTAGGGTTCTTTTTTACCTCGCCATCAGCAGAGCCGTCCCGGTCATCGTCTGCAGAGTGCCAGTCACTTGGTGGGGCCGGTTCGCGTCCTGCCATGATGGCCGCAATCTGCTCTCGATCAATGGTTTCATACTGCATCAGCGCATCAGCCATAGCCCGCAGGATATCTAGTTTTGAAGTGAGAATGTCATGGGCACGACCATAGGTGCGATCGACGATGTTGCGCACAACTTCGTCGATCCGTCTGGCGGTCGCCTCGGAGACATGCTTGTGTTGGGTAATGGAACGTCCCAGGAAAACTTCATCCTCATCCTCGCCATAGGTCATCGGCCCCATCTCCTCGCTGAGTCCGTACTTGATAACCATGTCACGGGCAAGCTGGGTAGCCCGCTGAATGTCATTACTGGCTCCGGTGGTGACCTGGTCCTCGCCAAAGATCAACTCCTCGGCAACCCGGCCACCAAACAGGCTGGCCAGACGACTTTCCAGTTCCTCCCGGCTGTGACTGTAGCGATCCTGCTCAGGTAGAAACATGGTAACGCCCAGGGCCAGTCCACGCGGAATGATGGTGACCTTATGGACCGGGTCATGCCCTGGTACAGACAAACCGACAATGGCATGTCCGGACTCGTGAAAGGCCGTCAGGCGCTTCTCGTTCTCGGTCATGATCATGGAGCGGCGTTCAGCCCCCATCATGATTTTGTCCTTGGCTCGCTCAAAGCTGTTCATGGTCACTTCTTGTAAATTATCACGAGCTGAGAACAAGGCTGCCTCGTTGATCAAGTTGGCCAGATCGGCTCCGGAAAAACCCGGGGTGCCGCGGGCCAGGATCCGCGCATCGACATCCTTGGCTAACGGAACCTTGCGCATGTGCACCTTGAGAATCTGCTCACGACCACGCAAATCGGGCAAGATCATTATCACTTGGCGATCAAAACGACCGGGGCGTAGCAGGGCTGGATCGAGTACGTCTGCTCGATTGGTGGCAGCGATCACGATAACCCCTTCGTTGCCCTCGAAACCATCCATCTCTACCAACAACTGGTTGAGGGTCTGCTCACGCTCATCATGGCCACCACCCAGACCCGCGCCACGGTGCCGACCCACCGCATCGATTTCATCAATGAAAATGATGCACGGAGCTTGCTTCTTGGCCTGCTCGAACATGTCGCGTACCCGCGATGCACCCACGCCAACAAACATTTCGACAAAATCCGATCCTGAGATAATGAAGAACGGAACCTTGGCTTCACCCGCGATAGCCTTGGCCAGCAAGGTCTTGCCAGTACCCGGAGGGCCGGCTAGTAACACCCCACTGGGAATACGCCCACCTAGTTTCTGAAATTTGGAAGGATCGCGTAGAAACTCGACCAGTTCACTAACTTCATCCTTGGCCTCCTCACAGCCGGCCACATCAGCAAATGTTACCTTGACCTGATCCTCACCCTGCATTCGAGCCCGCGAACGGCCGAAGGACATAGCACCACGCCCCCCACCACCGGACTGCATCTGCCGCATAAACCAGATCAACATGCCGATGAAAATCAGGAATGGCAACCAGCTAACTAGAAGCTTCCAAAGGATGCTGCCACTGTCCGCCGGTTGTTGGGTAACCTGGACATCATGCTTGAGCAGGCGGGGCAGCAACGAGTCGTCAAAAAATGGCGCTACTGTGTGCAAAGCACTGCCATTCCGTAACTTACCGGTGAGCACCGGGGGATTTTTCGGACTGATAGTTACCGAAGCCACATTGTTGCTATCGACCTGCTTCACGAACTGCGTGTAGCTCATCGGCTTCACCGCCCGCGTCGATGGGGCAAAGCTCTGGAACACTGCCAGAAGCACCACCGCGATCACCAGCCACAGTAACAGGTTTTTAGCCATATCGTTCATTGTCAAGCTCCGTACGGGCTCAGGCCTTGCGGCCCTGTGCCAGTGCATATACCTCACGCGACCGAGCGCGAGATGCCTTGGGTTTACGCATACTCACGCGACGGAAGTCCCGGCGCAAGTCACGAATGAATTGATCAATCCCAGTACCCTGGAAAAGCTTGATCAATAACGTTCCATCAGGTCTGAGCCAACTCCGCGCAAAGTCGAGTGCCAAGTCCGCCAGTTGCATGGCCCGAGCTTGATCCGCGACCTCGATACCACTTAGATTGGGTGCCATATCGGAAAGCACAAGATCCAGCCGTTCACCTTGCAGCGCAGCTTCAAGCCGCAGGAGTACCTCAGACTCACAAAAATCACCCTGCAAAAACTCGACTCCATGGATGCCCTGCATGGGTAGTATGTCCAGCGCAATCACCTGCCCGGTATCACCGAGCTTGGTACGCACTGCCTGTGACCAACTGCCGGGAGCGGCGCCAAGATCCACTACCCGCATTCCTGGCTTCAAAAGCCGGTCACGCGCAAAGATTTCTTCAAGCTTGAACACTGCGCGCGAACGCAAGCCATCGGCATGCGCCCGCTTGACATACTCGTCCTTGAAATGCTCACGCAGCCATCGTGTGCTGCTTTTACTTCGAGACACGTTCGATCCATTATATCGGTACTGTTCATGATAACCTGAACTCATCACATATTTCTCTTTTGCAGTAATTTCGCATGCCTTTGAGTACTTCCCAGCGCCGCTACTTACGCGGCCTCGCCCACCCTCTGAAGCCTGTCATCCAACTGGGTGCAAAAGGACTGACCGAAGCGGTCATCAAGGAACTCACCTTGGCCCTGGACCAGCACGAACTGATCAAGGTCCGCCTGGGTACCGCCGATAGGGTCCAGCGTGACGAGCAAATTACCCACATACTGGCGCAAAGTAACAGCCAGCTGGTGCAGCGTATCGGCCATATCGCCTGTTTGTTTCGGCGCAATATCGAGCAGCCCAGAATTGCCCTGCCACGCTGATGGAAGTGATACTCAACCAACCTGGGAAGTACCTGTACATTCGCCGCGTTGGAGAACGGGGTATCGTGGTGGTCGACCGTGAACTATGCAGGAGCTTTGCAATCAGCCGGGAGCGGGTCATCGAAGACTGGATTGTGCAGAGCAGCGATGATCTCCGTCCTGAGCACCTACTTCCCCTACTCGAACTGCAGCCCGAAGTAGTACTCATCGGCAGCGGTCGAAAACTGCAATTCCCATCCCCAGAATCCATGGCCTTTCTGCTCTCCCGGGGCATCGGCTGCGAAGTGATGGACAATGCTGCGGTGGCCCGTACCTTCAACGTGCTTGCCAACGAAGATCGGGCAGTAGTCGCCGCCTTTATTTTACCGAACTAATTATATTCTGACTTAGCCATTTTTTGGCCATGCGCTGCACCGATGCATCCACCTCCGGAGAGCGTGCCAGTAACTCGACCGGACACCATGCTAAAGCCAGAGATTCTTCACTCATCACCGGGTCTTCCCCCGAGGTTGCCCGTACCACAAAGCGTACGTCGTAATGCCAATGGGCAGGTTCCCCGGAGTACCAGGGAATCCAATGGCGATCTAAATCGAATACCCCACCCTCACGACACAGACCGGCAAGCCCCGATTCTTCCTCCGCTTCTTGCAAGGCCACCGCAGCCAGATCGGCATTGCCGTCGGCATGGCCGCCGGGCTGCACCCAGAGGCCAAGCTTGCGATGATGGGTGAGTAATGCCCGCTGTCCATTTGCACTGACCAGCCATGCAGAAGCTGTAAAATGCCCGGATGGGCATGACCTTTCACAGCAATCGGGAGTTGCCTCAATAAACGTGTGGAAGACTTTGAGTAGATCCCATTGGCCCATATCTTGAGAACGATAGGTGTGCAGCAATCTCGATACCTGGATTTGTGGCGAATTCATTTACTTTCCTGTCTGGCAGCCGGTCGGGCTATGAATGGATGGACGGGGTGCCTTATCGTTGCTGCTTCTTGCTGCATGCGCAGGGCTCGCGTATGGTACGGCGACGCGTGGTTTCTGGCTGGTCCGATTAAACTGGGCGCCACGAATCACTAGTGAGGGGCTATCCGGGCTCATATGGTGGCCTCCTTCGCACCCGTTTTCATCCGCTTCGCCAAAGCCCTGGCGTACTGGGAGCACTCATAAATTACTGGTACGTCAACCATTCAATCAATTTCCGGTCCCAGCCGAAAATTACTGCCTTACCCATATACTCTGAGACTTCCAGCCCACCATGTTCGACCTCGATACTCGTTTCGGCTTCAGGTAACACCCTGATGCAGGTTTCATCAATTTTGTATAAAAGAGGGGAAATCCGATGCAAACACCCACGACTCTTGCCACGGGCGGTGATGACAAACGACTAAAACGCCATGTTGGTCTGGTCGGGCTACTGTTTACTGCTGTGGGCTCGATCATTGGCTCAGGCTGGCTATTCGGCGCCTTGAACGCGGCCGAGCAGGCGGGCCCGGCCTCAATCATCTCGTGGCTGATCGGGGCGATCATGATCCTGTTCATCGGCCTCACCTACGCCGAACTCGGGACCATGTTCCCGTTGTCGGGCGGCGTGGTGCGCTTCCCCCATTTTGCCTTCGGCTCGTTCGCCAGTTTCACCACCGGCTGGGTTACCTGGCTGGCAGCTGCATCCACGGCGCCGATCGAGGTGCTGGCGGCATTGCAATACGCCAACAACTACATTCCCAATCTGCAGGTACTCAGGGATGGTGTTGCTGTACTGACCCCCATGGGCTATATCGCCGCCGCCGCGCTCATGTTTTTATTTAGCCTAGTCAATGTGGTCGGTATTCGCTGGTTCGCCCGACTCAATAATGCCCTGGTGTGGTGGAAACTCGCCATCATCGTGTTGGTGGTGGTGTCCTTCTTCAGTGCTGAGTTCGACAGCAGTCATTTCGTCTATGCCGCGCATGGCGGTTTTATGCCCTTCGGCTGGCACGGCGTGTTCTCGTCTATCGCCACCGCCGGTATCATCTTTTCCTACCTCGGCTTCCGACAGGGTGTGGAATTAGCCGGTGAAACCGATAACCCCAGCCGCAATGTACCGATAGCCATCATCGGTTCGGTACTGGGATGTGCAGTCATCTACATCGGCCTGCAAATGGCCTTCATCGGGGCTCTGCCCAGCGCAGCCCTAGCCAATGGCTGGGCCCATATCGGCACTACTTTTTCCGGTGGTATTGAGGACAAAGCTATCGCCTTCGGACCACTGGCCACGCTATCGATGACCTTGGGTATGACCTGGCTGGCACTACTGTTGTACATTGACGCGTTCATTTCCCCCGCTGACACCGGCCTGATCTACACTACCGTTACGGCTCGCCTGTCCTATGCCATGGGCCGTAATGGCAATGCCCCGGCATCACTGGCCAAGGTCAATGATCACGGCGTACCCTGGGTTAGTGTGATCGTGGCATTCGTGGTTGGCCTGATTTTCTTTCTGCCGTTTCCAAGCTGGCAGAAACTGGTCGGCTTTGTGACCTCGGCCACCGTGCTGTCATTCGGCTCCGGCCCCCTAGTGTTGATAGCCCTGCGTAAAGAACTACCTGGACACAAGCGTCCATTCCGGTTACCCGGCGGTATCATCATCCCCTATCTTGCATTCCTGTCTTCCAACCTGATTGTCTATTGGTCAGGATGGGACGTGGACTGGAAGCTGGCTATCGCCGTGCTGCTGGGATTCAGCATACTGATTGCCCACGAAGCCTTTTATCACAAGCTCACACCACGCTTGGATCTGCGTGCCGGTTTCTGGGTTATTCCGTGGTTGGGTGGACTGGCCCTGATCAGCTGGCTGGGGTCGTACCCGGACGCAGCCGTCGGCAAGGGTAACCTCGGCATTCTCGATCTGGCTACCGCGATCCCAACAATTGCTGTGTTCTCGGCCTTGATTATGTGGATAGCTTATAGCATGCGTCTACGCCACAATCGCGTCAAAGAATACCTGAATGAGGACTGGGATAATGTTTGACAAAACCGGTCATACCCAGCCCCTGAGAATGGAAACGCCATCTACAACATGAGCAGGCCTGACATCACAGCCAATAACTTGCCGTACTTGAATCCGTCCCCCGGCCATACAGTACGTAAAACGGGCTATGAGCGACTACCTTGCTAGTACCGCGTTGTACTTGTACACCGGCGGCACGGGTCTACGCCGAGCTGACCATAAGGGTACCGGTAGCAGGTAATGAGGCGTAACTTCCCATTTTTCAATCGGTCGACAAAACCCAGCTCTGTTTCATCATCTGGGTCATGACCGGAGCTCAGAATCTACTCTCAGTATATGCCGCTCGTCACAACGAACCGGCCAATCCCAACCATTGGCTACCACACCGCATAGCTTCGGCTCACCTGGAGATAGCCATTAATTAATTTGGTATATTTACCTATCAGTATGATTAGAAGAGCATTGACTGAGTCAGAGTATAAAAATAGGCTGGGGTCAGTTGGTGTTTTTTCATCGTGGCACTGGACTCGCGACCCGGAGGTTTGCATGGTAGCGGGCCCCGGCTGTTGGCCCGCCCGCGACAGCCGAACAGCTTCCGTCCTGTCAGGTCAGGCCGCTGCTTGATTCAATCTGAAAGCTATCCTGAAAATATATTTACGCAGACTGGCCCAGCAAGTCAGATGCCACAATCAGTAAAGAAGCTTTACTGAGTAACTGCCTTGCCAACCACAATAAAAGCCGGGATAAACCCGACTTTTATTGTGGCACACCATCCATTTGGATGGGTGCAGGCTTACTACTTCGAAAAACCCTCGCACCAGCCATCCTTATTCACATCCTTACCGGGAAACAACTGGCATGGTCCCCAAGTTTGTCCAGGCTTGCCCTGATAAAACCGACAGACTTCGCAAATATCACCCTTCTTAAACTGTGGGAATTTAGTAGTAGGAACCTTACTCGCATCTTCATAATAGTGAAGAGCCTGGGCAGCAGGATCTGATTCTTTCAGATGCGGCAACCCCTCTGCACGTGCCAAGCGAGGCAGTGCGCCAACGGCCACAGCTGCTGCGGCAGTACCGGCAGCAACCTTAAGAAAGCGGCGACGCGATACTTTATTTTCTTCATTTTCTGACATGGAACAACCTCCGTCGACAGGATACAGGGCTTACGCCAATCGGCGCTTTGAAACAAACATATAGTAAGGCATGGTTCCAAACAACGACTGAACCGTACCTGCGGTCGGTTGTCACGCTGGAAGCAACTTTTCTATCATACGCGGGTTCAGCAATGTGCAAAAGCTGCTGTAGCCTTGTGCAATGACACCTAAGTCTGAAGGGGAAGCGTGATTCCAAGGTGAAATGAGCCTGAAGTAGAGATTGGGTATTATCGGAAACTGACCCGCATGCTCAATACACCAGAAGCCCTGAAACCTGGGCAACTTTACAAGTTTCTCAGGGGTACCTCTAACACCCTTAAGCGAGCGGTTCGAGTACTGGGCACCCTGGAGCAAATCTCCGAGACATAGCAGAATAGATAGGCAATGAACGAGCAGGAACGCAACGCGACCATCGAGCTTCGCAGCAGGTTTATTGAGGTGCCCTCAAATACCCAACCATGAGCCAAGCTCCCGCAAGTTACCGCTTCTTTTAAGGACCCAGTGTCCTGCAGCATTGCGTTGGCTAAGCCATCGGAGCATGGGGCGTACCCGTGCGTCCGCAGCGCTAATATTGAGCCTGAGAACATAACGCTGACCCGGTCCAAGTATCAGGCTGCCGGTACCCGTCAGATCACCCCCCTGGAAAGTGGCCACAATATCCTCACGTGGGCCTATGGAAGTTGCCCGGATATGAACCTTGCCAAGCCGGATCGCTACCGGTGACCGTACCGCAGCCTGGCTCCATACCCAAGTACCGGTCAATACCGGGACTGCACCGGGTTGCCAGCGCACGAGGTTGATGTGCCCACGAATACTTCCAGCCAGCTGCCAGGGCAAACCCAATCGTTGCGCAAGCTCAGGGGCAAGTTGCTGGATGGTTACATCTCGAAGTTCTACGCCATGCCCCAGGACAGCGACTGAGCCCAGCCCATGCAGCGATACGTCCGCTCCGCGCAATTCAATCCATGCCCCAAGTTGCCCTCGCAACAGCGTAGCGGGTGCAAAACGCCAGTGAAACTGACCCAACGGGAATCCTCGCCAGACCAGAGACTGCACCTGTCCCGACCAAAGCGTACCCGAGACTCCCGCAAAATTGAGTCCGGACGCTCCTTGCCTGGGAATCAGCCAGGTTGCCGGCCACAGAACTATCAGAAATACGATATAGCAGCCGAGCCCGAACAGGCTGATTTTCCAGAAGCGCTTCATGATTGCATCGTGCCGCATGGGTAATGCAGACATCCTGCTGCTGACCGCAAAGACGCACCATACCGGTGCTTTAAAATCAGCAAATCAAGGCTTGAAAGTCTTACCTTCATGTGCAGATCAAAGCGGTCGTTGTCTAAGTCGAGGCCGCAGACATGCGGCCCAGGGTCAGACTAGAGCGAACCTGACCGACTCCACTTGGGGTCAAGGAAAGTATACGGATCCGCACACCTTGTTGCTGCAAAGCACCAAGCCAGCGGACCAAGCGAGAAAAATTAACCGGCTTCAAAGATACCGATACCTCATCGCCCCCCTGCGGCGTGAGTCGGACAATGGCTTTGTCCAGACCCTGCTCTCGGGCAGACTTATCGATCACGCTAAGTAACGAACCGCCACTGCTTACCCTGGTCTTGACATTGTTGCCACGCAGTGCACGTATTTCCATCGCCGCCTGACGCATCCAGGTGAGATCGGAACGCATATTTTGCACCTGTTCCGTGCGTACCCGTACACTCTGATCCAGCGGCCGCCAGATCAAGCCATAGACGATGCCAAAAGCGAGAATACATACACCCAGTACGATCGCTTTACGCTCGCGCGCTTCCAGTTCCGCCCACCTATCTTGCAGGTTCATGTACCACCACCACGAATTTTTACGTTACCGCTGGCTACCCCTTTCTGGGTACTCATGGATTGCAGATTCACTTTGAGTCCCTGCGCTTGCAGCACTTTCCTGAGTTGCTCGAAAGCACCGAACCCACCCGCAGTGAGATGTACATCGAGTTTCCCCTCCCGATACTCAATACGTTGTATCTGCATACCCGATGCGTGAACCAGTATCGGGGCAGCATCCGCCAACAGATTCAGTGCCCCCCCCCGATCCGAGCCGCCACGCAACGCCTGCAGTGCTTGTTGCATTTGTACTTTGGCATCGACGATCCGCTGCGTATCCGGCATGGCCTGGCGGAATACCTGGTCAATTTTTGAGTTCAATTGTGCCTGCTCATGCGCCAGTACAAAGTGACGCGTAGTCTGCAATGCCAATATACTCACCAACCATACGGCCGCGGCGGCGGCCGCGATCTTCCAGGGTCCAAGCCGCTGCCCGAGTGCTTCATGGGTAGCAAAATCACCACGAAGAAGATTCAACCCAGCAGCATCGGGCTGCAATCCCATCATCGGGAAGGCCCCCAGGATTTGTTGCTGTACTTCCAGACCCTCCGGCCATTCTTCAGGAGGATCACCATCCCAGCACCAAACATCCAGACCCTGTGGCAACGCGTCTTCGGGCATCTCGGCATACTGTGCCGACAACATCGCGACAAACACTTCTCGGCCGCAGGCAAACCCGTCGGCAAGACCATGTCGTAAAAGCGCCCGGTCGCCTTCGAGCCAAAGACTCCAACGTCCGACCTGCCAGGGTATCGCCAACATATCGGGACGTATCGATTGAACCCGGATCCCAGCACTTTGCAATGTCTCGGTCCAGGTTTGCATACGATCTCGGGTCACCACAGCGGCAGCCACTTCGTCTACATCACGCACCCAGGCGAAATGCTGGCTTTCCGGCGGGTCGATCAACCAGTCTTCCACCGCATACGGCAAGGCCCGCTCAATCTCGGCGGCCTTGCGGGTGGGCATTGCCGTGCGAATCAGCAGCACCTGTTCTCCCGGCACCAACACGGTAACCGACCGGCCGTGGGCCAATGTAGCTGCCTCATCTAGGCTGCCGAGGCCATACTCATCGTTGAAACGCCATTCGATCGTCCCATCAATGCGAAATCGTAGCAATAAATTATCCATCAAGGGGTGGTATTCCAAGAGCGCATAATAACCTTTACTTTATCGGGATTTTCTACGCGGAGCACGCTATAGAGAATCGTTCGGGTCTTGCCAAGGTGCGCCTCGGCCCGTAGAAGAAAAAACTGACTACGTACACCCAGCCGGGAACTGTTGATTTTTTGTCCCTGTAGGATGGGGTTGGACAGGAAGGCGGCCAACGATTTGAAAGGCTTTTTATCGCGCAGCTGAATAATAGCCGCCACCTGGTCAGCATGCAGTCCCAGAGTACTCAGAATTGTCTCTGAAGCGGTGTTTAAATTGATCGAGGTACCCGGTGGTAAGGCTGCCACCCATGGGATGATCGCGGCATAGGCCTTGGCACCGAAGCCCCGTACCAGACGCAGGCTGGAAGCACTGAGCATAGGCATGTTGGCAGCCCGGTAGGGGGGCAGCATACCCATGTAAAAGCCATCCTCTGCACCACCGGTACCACGCGGAATATCGTCCGGATCAATCCAGTCGATCACGGCCTCACCAAGATCAATTGGTAACTTGGCCCGCTGCAACAATCGATTGAAGCGTTGCTGCGAGATTCCCACTGCCTTATTACCACTAACCAGATTGTTGAGATTGAAACGACCCTGTAAATCCTCCAGGCTACCGGTTACCTCACCGCCATTGATTGGGATCACCGGCATCGGCTGTGCCCAGGGCTGTTGCAAATCCACCACCTGCTGACGTGCCGTTTTAGCCAGGGTCTGCGCGGCCCAGGCCTCAGCACCCAAATCCAGCTGGCGGGCCTGATCCTGCTCAATCAAGTCCTGACTGCGGCGAATTGCCAGCATCTGATCCCACGACAACATCACCGTAACCGTGGTCAAGATCGCCACAATCAGCAGTGCCGTGAGCAGGGCTACGCCGCGTTGTTGCGCTATCGGTTTCATGGTAGGGAAAACGTCCAGAGATACGGACCACTTTCACCCTTGAGGGTTATACGAACCCGTACCGCCCGTGGCAAAACCTGGATATTCGAGGTACCGGTAGCGGGGGGCCAAGCACTTTGTAGATGACCCTTGGCATCAAGATAGCGAAAGGAAAGTTTCCTCACATCCTTGAGCAACACACTGGTCTGTGGCTTATCACCCGGGGCACGATCTAGTACCGCCCATTGCAGACGCAAGAACTGGTGATCGCGCAGCACATAGCGCACCCGCAACAAATGACTGCGCCGTACCTGTGCAGGATTGGGATATCCGGAACGGGTCAGCCCCAACTCCGCAGTGCCGGGCACACCACGTAGGGCTGGTAACCGACCGCCCAGTTGATCACGAACCGGACGCGCCACCGCGGCACTCAGATCCCGCTGTAGAGCTTCGTAGGTACGCTGCAAGGCATGCAGGTGCGCATAGTGTTCCTCAAGTTCGCTACGCTGGCGCAGCACCACATCGAGCCCGGCAAAGGCCAGTGCCGCCATGACCGCAAAAATTGCCACAGCTACCAGCAATTCAATAAGGGTAAAACCACGTCGGTTGCCAAGCGTAGTCATCAATGCACCGGAGGTATGCCAGGCCCCGACACCTCATTGGGTGCTGCGGCAGCCGCTTCAGCCTGACCAATAAAACCACGTACTGTGGCTAATACCGGACCCTTCCCTTCAGCTCGTACCCGGATGGCGATCTTCCGCAAGCCCCGTACCGGGCCCTGGCTGACCTCCTGTGACCAGTGCCAGTGATGCCCAGCTTCCTCACTCTTGCCCTGGCTTTTGCCGGTTGCTGGATAGACTCCCCGAGCACGTAACTCGGCAAGCTGGTTCATCCCCACCCAATGCGCTTCGGTCTTGCGGGTCATGGCCCTAAGATTATCGGCGCCGCTACTGGTCAACTGAACCGCCGCCGCCAAGGCCAGTCCCACGATCAGCAAAGCCACTACTACCTCGAGCAGGGTGAAGCCACGGCTAATCGGCATGCAAGGTCTCCTGCTGCAACTGCCCCAGGGGATCACCTTGAATACGGATACGCCGTTTCCCATCCTGTTCGATATACAGCGTGAAGGGCTGCATCTCGCCGCTGGAAAGTAAAAAGACTTGGGGATGAGTTTGATCTCCGGAAGCCAAAGCAACGTCCAGGCCTTGTAATTGCAAGGTGAAACGGAGGTCTCGAGGTAATCGACGTGGACGCATCAAGCCACCGCTGTGCAGTCGATGCCATTTGCCCAACTCATCGAGTTGGTAAAACTGCCAACCACGCTGCCAAAACCCGAGCGCAAGATTGCGACCCTGCATCTCCGCCTCTTCATGTGCAAGACGTATCACACTGGTCAAGCGCTTAGCCGCAAGTCTTGATTCATCATGGTCAGTAACCGACAAACTCATCACTGCCACGCCAGTCATCAGACCGATGATCAACATCACCACCAGCAACTCCACCAGTGTGAACCCCGATATCCGGCAACGCCCGGTAACTGGCTCGGACCTAGGCAAGCACTCGCCCCTTAGCTCAGTCTCATGATGGTTTGGTATTCCAACTGGTAATGTCGTCCTTGTTTCCGGAAATACCGTCCGGGCCCTTTGACCAAATGTCGTATTCACCGTGTTGCCCCGGAGATAGATATTGGTAGGGGTGTCCCCATGGATCCTTGGGTAAAACATGGATATAACCACCCTGACGCCAGCTATCCGCAGCAGGATCACCAGAAGGTTTCTTGACCAGCGCCTGCAAACCCTGATCAGTTGATGGGTAATGACCATTGTCCAACCGGTACATGGCCAACGCCGATTCCAGGGCTCGTACATCCGCCGTGGCCTTGGCAATACGCGCGTCTTCAGCACGACCAATGACATTGGGGATAATCAACGTCGCCAACACGGCGATGATCACCACCACCACCATGATTTCGATCAACGTAAAGCCCTTCTGGGCACGTTGCCCAATGCTCATAGCCACCTCATAGTTGCCGACCTGATTACCAGACAAGGCAGCATACACGGGTGGCCTATCAGGGGGAAAGGACGGCGGTGGGAAACCTGGAGAAAATCACCCAGATCCGGTAATGAACACCCGACTGCACAGACCCCACCCATACCAAAATGGCTTCCCGGGTCAAGACAAGAAAACAGGTTTAGGTGACCTGTTCCACTTCGCACACAAATGCACAGTCCTATTCCGATAGACGATATGAACAATGCCAGATGCTAGTAAATATGAGTGTCTGCAACCCGCCTGAAGTCGATAATGATCGTGGATGAAAATACCAAGACTCGGCACGTTTTCATCACGGTGCCCGCTCGTGTTCGAGGTGGAAAACGCTAAGAACTGTAAAACTGGTGGGCCGTACTGGGTTCGAACCAGTGACCATCGGATTAAAAGTCCGGTGCTCTACCAACTGAGCTAACGGCCCGCTCAAGCGCACCAGTTTAGCAAATTCTAGCCGGTATGCGATATCTTTGGCCTGACCCGGGTGCAGGGAGAAAGGAAATGTTCAGCAATAACGGGTCGGGTCATCGACCCCTGCTTGTTGAAATCCCTGCGCTCGTAGCCGGCAAGCATCACAGTGGCCGCAGGCCCGACCTTGAATGTCGGCCTGGTAACAGGAAACCGTCATGGAGAAATCCACACCCAGGCGCAGTCCTTCGTGCACAATGTCGGCTTTACTCATGGCCATCAGGGGGGCACAGACCCGCAAGCCCATACCTTCAACACCCGCCTTGGTGGCCAGATTGGCAAGTTGCTCGAACGCTGCCACGAACTCCGGTCGGCAATCGGGATACCCCGAATAATCGACCGCATTCACCCCACAATGCAGTTCGTAAGCGCCAAGTACCTCGGCCCAGCCCAGGGCAATGGATAGCATGATGGTATTACGTGCAGGAACGTAAGTGACGGGAATGCCGGTACCCCCCTGCTGGGGCACCTCGATATCATCGGTCAAGGCCGAACCGCCAATCGCACGCAGATCAACAGCCACCTGCTTATAGGCCACAGCACCCAGACTGGGTGCCAGCTGCCGGGCCGCATCAAGTTCAGCACTATGCCTCTGCCCGTAGGCTACGCTTAGAGCATAACAATCCAAACCCTGCTCCCTGGCAAGAGCGAGCGTCACAGCAGAATCCATACCGCCCGAGACGAGTACCACCGCCTTAGCCATGCACAATCCATCCCATTTGAAAGCCTTCGATCATAGGAAAAACGCCACAGACATGTCTGCCTGGTCATCAGTGCCCCGCTTGATTGCCCCACAGCAATTTGTGTAACTGCAGCTGAAAACGTACCGGGAGCCGGTCGCTGAGAATCCAGCCTGCCAGTTGCCGCCCTGATAGACGGCCGTGAACAGGAGAAAACAACACATCACAGCGCCGTTCAAGCTGATACTCACGCAACATGCCGCAGGCCCACTCATAATCACTGCGATCCGTGAGTACGAACTTGATCTGGTCATGAGGCTGCAGACAATCCAGATTCTGGAGACGATTACGGGCCATTTCTCCTGAACCAGGCGTCTTTAGGTCCATGACTTTACGAACTCGAGTATCTACTTCACTTATATCTAAAGCACCGGAAGTCTCCAGGGCAACACAATATCCACGATCGCACAGCAACCCGAGCAGATTGATGCAACGTTTTTGAGCCAGGGGCTCACCCCCGGTCACACAGACATGCCGCGTACCATAAGTCGCCACCTGTTCAAGAATGGCCTCAAAATCCATCCAGCTTCCACCTGCAAACGCATACGTGGTATCGCACCATACGCAACGCAGCGGGCAGCCGGTAAGACGGATAAAGGCCGTAGGCCAACCCACCGCATCGGCTTCACCCTGCAGAGAATGAAAAATCTCAGTGATGCGCAGACGGGAGACCTGTGACAACTCGCTCACCGCAAACCCCAAGTATCAACGGCCACTCTGTAACTGGATCACGCGTAGCCGGCCTTTGGCCAAACGAGCAACCTCGGTTCCCGGGTAAGCCGCAATGACCTGCTGAAATGTAGCCGTAGCATCCTTGAATCTTCGTAACTCAAACTGGCAGTAGCCGATTTTGAGTTCGGCAGCCGGTGCCTTGCTGCTTGCCGGATACCTGTTCAGTAACTTACGGAAGGTATCAATGGCCACTTGATAGTTGCCGGTGACGTAATACGACTCCCCCAACCAATAGGCCGCATTGGGTGCCAATTTGGTATGGGGATGGGCTTTTAGAAAGGCTGCAAAGCGCCGCGCTGACTCGGCATAATCACCATCGCGAAGAAACTGAAAAGCACTGTTATAGGCTCTTTGCAGAGCCTGTTCGGATACCGCAGCAACCGTTACGTGCCCCGTAGAACCGGCCGCGGCTGGCGTACCTTTTCCGGCAACGCCCTTCCCCGTAGCAACCGCAGTACTCGCTACCATAGCGGGTACCGTCGCAGACTTAGCCGTCGTCAAGGTGGATGCGGACGAGGTAGGTACGGATTGCCGGGAGTTCTTTTCCAGGTGGCTGATCCGTGTATCCAGGTCAAGATATTGCGCCTTTTGCTGTTGTGACATCAGTTGGATCTGATGCTGCAGAACTTCGATCTGACCCTGCTGCTGGCGAATCTGCTGCTCAAGACCGCTGATGCGGCTGAGCAGGCTCAAGGTACCCTGCTGGGCACTCTGCAACTGCTGTTCGACCACAGTCACCCGATCAGCAAGACTGGACTGACCCTGCCCAAAGACTAACGGAGCACCCAGGACAGTGATAGCAAGCGCCAGCACTGTCCCAGAATGCCAATGGAGTCGCAGGATGCTCATCCTTTATTCGTGTAAACAATGTCGACACGGCGGTTCTTGGCCCAACAGGTTTCCGTGCGCTGACGACATACCGGACGTTCCTTGCCGTAACTGATTACCGTGAATTGCGACGGGGATGCACCCAATGCTTCCATGGACATCTCAACCGATTTGGCCCGACGCTCGCCCAGACCAAGGTTGTACTCGCGCGTGCCACGCTCATCGGTATTGCCCTCAAGAGTCACCCTGGCGCTCGGATTATCGACCAGATACTTCGCTTGGCAGGCAACGATATTGTCAAACTTTGGTTTGATATTGCTCTTATCAAAGTCAAAATAAATCGACCGGGTGCGCAGACAAGGATTGGTCGCCAGATCGGCCGGGATGAACTTGGCGGGACCGGCTGGCTTGACTGGAACGACCTTGGCCGGCGGCGGCGGCGGAGGGGGTGGTGCGGAGGGCTGGGGCTTGACTTCCTGCTTGCTGGCGCAAGCAGCCAATCCAATGGATAACGCGGCGGCCAGGGAAACGCGGATTAATGAGTTCATGGCAGGCTCTCGACAACAGGTGAAGGGAAAGGTAAAAATCTGTCCAACATGTACTTTACTGTTTCCGATAAGGGCCCCAGGCGGGGGACTGAACATTGCCGTTGACCAGGGAGAGTCGCTGGCGCACACGCCCATCATCGGACACCTCATACAACACACCATGCACTCCATCGCTGGCAGCGTACAAAAGCATGCTTCCATTCGGCGCAAAGCTAGGTGATTCATCCATAGGACCAGGTGAAATAAAGCGCACCTGATTACCTAGCTTGCGATCCATAATCGCAATACGATACACGCTCCCGTTAGCTTGCACCATGGCAATTTGGCTAGCATCGTAATTGATCGAAGAATCCGCGTTGATTTGTCCATGAAAGGTCAATCGGGTGGCACTACCCCCAACGATTGGCACTTGATACAACTGCGGCCACCCTGAGCGGTCGGAAGTAAAAATCAGTGCTTTGCCATCCGGCAACCAGCGTGGTTCGGTATTGATCGACAGACTGTGGGTGATTTGGGTCAGAGCACGAGTCTTTAGATTCATCACATAGATTTCGGGACTGCCGGCAAAAGACAGCATCATCGCCAGCTTGGCACCATCTGGCGAAAACCGTGGTGCGCCATTGACCCCCTTACGGCCCGAGATCAGTTCCCGTTGACCGGTCGCCAGATTCTGAATGTAGATCGCGGAGTTGCCGCTTTCAAACGATACATAGGCCAGCTTTTGTCCGTTCGGCGACCAGTCCGGTGATAGCAAAGGCTGCTTCGAACGCACCACAACCTGAGGGCTATGGCCATCCGAATCAGCCACGATCAACGACCAGACCAGGTGCTTTTTATTACCGGTAGTGGTTACGTAAGCAATCCGGGTGTAGAACGCACCCGGCACCCCGGTGATCTGCTGATAAATCTGATCGGCGATCTGATGGGCTACGCCCCTCAAGTCCCCTGATAGAACCGTATAAGAACCGGCCAGCAACCGTTTCTTTTGCAGCACACTCCAGAGATCGAAATCAACCTTGACCTGCCCATCGGCACTATTTCGTTCGCGACCGATAACGATATAGTTCTGCTTCAACAACTTCCAGGTCTGGAACTGGATCTGGGAGCCTTGACTGGGATGTTCAATGACATCAGCCAGAGGCAGCGCACGAAACTTACCGCTACGATCAAGATCATTGCGAATGATGGCCGCAACGTGAGTCGTTGGCGGTTGTGCAGCACTTTCAAAGGTGAACGGGACAATGGTAATCGGAATCGCCGAGGGTATGCCATTGACGATATTCAGAGTTAGGTTCTGTGCCAGCGCAATGCGCCATGGCAGTACAAAGGCCAGCAGCAGAAGCAGCGGGAGAATAGGCTTCAATCGACGCATAGTTATTGATCCACCGAGAAGTTGAGAATGAGTTCACGCGAGAATACACTTTCAAAACCCTTATAGGGCAAGGGCTGGGCACGCAGGATGGCATTCTTGACCGACTGCCTCCCCAAAGCACCATACGGGCAGTTCGACAACACCTGGACACTGAGAACCTGGCCGCCGGGAATCTGCAAAATACGGATCGGGCAAATGACATGTTTGGGAATATTATTCGGACGTAGCCAATTTTGGGTGATGGTCCGGATCAAGGCTGCTTTGTATTGGGCCTGCAAGGTCTGCTTTTGACCGGCCTCTCCGCTGATTGCCTGTTTTGCCGGCAGTGCTGAAGTGACCGTATTTTTCTGTCCAAGCTTGGCAAGATTCTGCAACTGGGTCATGCGCTGTTGTTGTAGCCGTACCCGTTTGCTCGCGTGGCGAGTCTGGCGCTGCAAAGCATCCAGTTGGGCCAACAACCGGTCAGCTTTTTGTTTCGCCGCATTGATCTCCGACATACGCTGGCGCTCTTTCTGTACTTGTGTGTGTTGCACAGTCCGGACCGGCTTGGTTGATAGATCTACAGCCCTTGACTGATTCCGGACACTGGGTATTTTAGGCAGCGGCGGCAGGGTGGGCACAGGTAATATTGGCCCTTTCTTCACCACTACCGGGGTTACTGAGGGTGGTGGGGTCCGGACATGAGGTGGTTTGATCCGAGCCTGTTTGGACGCGGGATTTTCCGGAAGTCTGACCAGACTCGCTTCAATGATCGGACCGGAGAGCAGTGGGGTACGTTGACATTGGACCGGATTCAGCCAGGGTGGCACATGGGCTGCACCAAAGGCACGCTCCCAATCTGAGCAGGAAAGCATAGCCAAAAAAAGGAAGGCAAAAATAGCCAGATGCAGTAGGAGGGCAGCCAGTATGGCCATCAATTTGCCTCTAGCCTTGCCCATGACGATTTTCCGAGGGCTGCTCGGGCTGGCTGGCCAGTCCGACCTTGGGGACACCGGCCTGCTGGAGCAGAACCATGGCCCGATAGATCTGTGCATAGCTGGCCCGCTTGTCGCCGCTGATGAACACGGGCGTCTGCGGGCTGACCCGCATCACCGCGGCCACCTTGGTCTGCAAGGACTTAGCATCCACCGGCTGCAACGCACCGTCACCCAAGCGCAGAAAATACTGTCCGTCACGATTAACCTCCACCACCAGCGGACGTTTATCAGTCTGTATGGCACGCGCCGCCGATTGCGGCAACTGGATATTCACTCCCAGATTCAACAGGGGGGCCGTGACCATAAAGATAATCAGTAGGACCAGCATCACATCGATATACGGAACGACGTTTATTTCAGCCTTGAGCTTGCGACGCTTGGTTCGCGATATAGACATAACGCAACTCGATCAATCGTGTTCGTCGAGTGGCTGCATTTGCCGCTGCAAGATCGAAAAGAACTCTTCCTGGAAGATGTCGTAACGCACTGAGAGTCGCTCGACCCGCGTCGCGTAGCGGTTATATGCCCATACTGCCGGAATCGCCGCGAATAAACCCATGGCCGTTGCGACCAGCGCCTCGGAGATGCCTGGTGCCACCATGGCGATAGTGGCCGCCTTGACGCTACCCAGGCCCTGAAAAGCGGCCATGATGCCCCAGACCGTGCCGAACAAGCCGACATACGGACTGATCGAACCCACGTTGGCAAGAAACTCCAGATTATGTTCCAACCGATCGATTTCGCGTGTGAACACCACGCGCATCGAACGCTGAGCACTGTCGAGTAGGTGATTGGGGTTCTTCAGCCGGTGTTGTTTTTGTCTGGCCACTTCCCGGAAACCGGCTTCGAAAATACCCTCCATGCCGCTCGACCCGGTGTTTCTCTGCGCAGCCTGGCGATACAGCGTAGCCAGATCAGCTCCGGACCAGAAGCGCTCTTCAAACTGACTGGCTTCACGGTGGGCGGCATCCAACATGGATTTCTTGCGAAAAATGATGACCCAGGACATAAACGAAAACACCAGCAACACGGCCAAAACAGCTTTGACCGGAAGACTGGCCTGCAAAATCAGATCAAGAATGTTCAGACTGTGATTCATGTTTATCCGTCATTTTCGGCGAACAGGCCAGGAGGTATCCGTACCGGTTGAAAGTTACTCGCATCCACACAGGCTACCTTGACCTGGGCTTCGGCGATCCGCACCGCATCCGCAACCCGGGTCAGGCCCTGCCTGAGATCCATCCCCGCAGCACGCTGCCTGTACAAGGCTACGCTGACATCCAGCTCATCATCCATTTTTGCCGGTCTCAAGAAGCGAAGATCCATGGCATAGACCACAAAGACTACGCCCTGTTCCTCATGCATCCTGGCCTGATTCGTACCCAGAGAGCGCAGCCATTCGGTACGAGCACGCTCGAAAAATCGTACATAGCTAGCGTGATATACCACGCCTCCGGCATCGGTATCTTCCCAGTAAACGCGTACCCTCCACATGAATGGAGGCTGATCGGTCTTCAACGGCCCCATATTCACGACTCATCCCCGGCTGGAAACAGCGGTTTGGAGTCCCCCTGCGGGGCAGGTAACCCAAAAAGATTCCATGCTTTCCGGCTGGCCATGCGCCCACGTGCAGTACGAATCAAGAAGCCTTGTTGAATCAAAAATGGCTCAACCACATCCTCAATCGTACCCCGGTCTTCACTCAAGGTCGCCGCCAATGACTCCACCCCCACCGGCCCACCGTCGAAACTTTCCAGAATAACCCGCAACAGGCGTCGATCGAGTTCATCGAAACCCCGGTTGTCCACTTTGAGCATCGCCAGCGCCTGTTGGGCGACGTCCAGGGTTATCCGACCCTCGGCCCGTACTTCAGCGAAGTCACGTACCCTGCGTAACAGACGATTGACAATGCGAGGGGTACCGCGCGCGCGCCGGGCGATTTCCATCGCCCCTGCAGGTGCGCACTCGATACCCAAAATCCGTGCCGAACGACGAGCGATGGCAGCAAGTTCTTCTGCAGAATAAAACTCCAACCGTTGTACGATACCGAACCGGTCGCGTAGCGGTGAAGTAAGCAAACCCGCCCGGGTGGTCGCCCCCACCAGAGTGAACGGCGGCAAATCCAGCTTGATCGACCGTGCCGCCGGCCCTTCACCAATCATAATATCGAGCTGAAAATCCTCCAGGGCCGGGTACAACACCTCTTCGACGACCGGCGACAGGCGGTGGATCTCGTCGACAAATAGCACATCCCGGGGTTCAAGGTTGGTCAGGATGGCGGCAAGATCCCCGGCCCGTTCCAATACCGGACCAGAAGTGCTGCGCAGATGCACGCCCAGTTCATTGGCAATAACGTGGCTTAGCGTGGTTTTACCCAAGCCCGGGGGGCCAAAAATCAGTACATGATCAAGTGCTTCGCCACGCCGTCGAGCCGCTTCGATGTACAAGCCAAGCTGCTCACATACGGTTTCCTGGCCAAGGTATTCATCCAGGCACCGGGGTCGCAGCGTAACCTCGGCAACCTCGTCCTCATTGGTATTATTGGGAGATATCAGGCGGGTATCGTTCATTCTGGAACCGCTTATTCAAGACCGGGACATTATGACAGCCAAGGCGAGATGCACAGCCTGCTCAGATTTCGATCTGGGTTCCGAGTTCGACTAAGCGGTTACCAGGAATCCTAAAAAATGTCGTTGCCGGCATAGCGTTACGTGACATAAAGGCAAATAACCGGTCCCGCCAAAGGGCCATACCCGCCCGCTCGCCGGCGACGATGGTCTCGCGACTGAGGAAGAACGTCGTATCCATCATGTCGAACATCAGACCCCGCTTCTGGCACAGACCCAGGGCACGAGGCACATTAGGGTCTTCAGCAAAACCGAATCTCAACATGATCGAATAGAACTCAGCACCCAGCGCGGTCAATTCGATACGTTCGTCCGGCTCCGCCGTAGGCGTATCCAGTGTCTCAACCGTCAACATTACATTGCGCTCATGCAGAACCTTATTGTGCTTGAGGTTATGCAGCAAGGCATGGGGTACCGATTTTTGGTTGGAGGTGAGAAAGACCGCAGTCCCGGGCACCCGCAACGGGGGATGATTGGCGATACTGGCGATGAACGAATCCAGGGACAAGCCGCCCTGCTTCATTTCCCGTAACACCAGTTCACGACCCCGGCGCCAAGTGCTGAAGACAGTGAAAAATATCGCCCCGAGTACCAACGGAAACCAGCCACCATGCTCAACCTTGATTAGGTTGGCAGAGAAAAAAGCAATATCAACTGTCAGCAATACCCCCCCTAAGGGCAGCACGATCAGCAACGACCAATGCCATAGCTTACGTGCCACCACTAAGGCCAGGATGCTGGTGATGGCCATGGTTCCGGTGACCGCGATACCATACGCCGCACCGAGACCACTGGCGGTACGGAAACCAAGTACTGCGGCGATCACCAGCACCATAAGCATACGGTTGATCCAGGGCAAGTAGATCTGGCCACGCTGTTCGACCGAAGTATGGCGGATCTGCATACGCGGCGTATATCCCAACTGGATCGCTTCACGAGTCATCGAGAAGGCTCCGGTGATAACCGCCTGCGAAGCAATGACCGCCGCTAGCGTGGCTAGTCCTATGAGTGGATAAAGAAGGATACTCGGTGCCAGCAGATAGAACGGATTGGTCACCGCCGACGGATCCCCGATCAATAGTGCACCTTGACCGAAATAGTTCAACAGCAGGGAGGGCAAAACCAACCCGAACCAAGCCAGGCGGATGGGTTTTTTGCCGAAATGACCCATATCAGCATACAGCGCCTCAACACCCGTGACGGCCAGTACCACGGAGCCTAACGCAAAGAAGGCCTCACTATGGTTGTGAATAAAAAATAGCACTGCGTGATGCGGTGACAGGGCAAATAACACGGCGGGATTACGTGAGATACCATAGATCCCAAGTGCGGCCAGACTCAGAAACCAGAGCACAGTAATTGGCCCGAATATAGCCCCGACCTTCCCGGTGCCACGTTTTTGTACCCAGAATAACCCGAAGATGATCGCCACCGTGACCCAGATCACATAGGGGGTAAGCCCGGGCTCGGCGATCTTCAGACCTTCCATGGCGGAAAGGACCGAAATAGCCGGAGTAATTACACTGTCGCCATAAAATAATGCCGCACCCATCAGTCCCAAGGCAATCAGCAGGGTACGAACCCGCGGAGTCGCATGCACCCCACGTCGGGCCAGTGCAATCAACGACATGATCCCACCCTCGCCCTTGTTATCAGCACGCATGATAAACAGGACATATTTCAGTGACACAACCACAATCAACGACCAGAAGATCAGTGACAGGGCTCCGAGTACGTTCTCCGTATTAACGCGGATGCCATGCTCACCAAAGGTTTCCTGCAGCGCATACAGAGGACTGGTACCAATATCGCCATACACCACACCCAGCGCTCCCAGGGTCAGGGCCGCCAGCCGTTTACGTGGTTTCTCATCCAGCTCTGAAGGCATGGCGGGTGTGGATTTACTCATCAGTTACCACCCGGTCAAGCCTTGCCGCCCAGCGCTGCTTTGAGTGCCTTGCGGATGATGGTCTCAGCGTTATCACCGGTCGCTGCCGCAGCATGGGCCAAGCGGGTCGCTTCAGCCGGTCGGTAACCCAACTGCTGCAGCGCGACCATGGCTTCGCCAAGCGGGTCCAGCGCCCCGGTCTGGGGGTGGGTCATGGAACCTGGAGTGGGGCCGACAATTACCCCAATTCGATCACGCAACTCGACGATGATCCGCTCAGCCGTTCGTTTGCCGATCCCTGGTATCCGGCTGAGAGCCACAATATCCCCCGCCTGTACGACCCCGACAAAGGCTTCGGTTGAGATGCCCGAAAGAATAGCTAGTGAAGTACGTGCGCCAATACCACTTACCTTGAGCAGACTACGAAACAGGCTGCGCTCGGCTTCGCGCAGAAATCCGTATAACACCGCATGATCTTCTTTCACGGCGTAGTGGGTAAGCAGCACAGCTTCGCAACCGCTGTCGGGCAATTCATACAGCGTAGACATCGGCACTTCTAACTCATAACCAACCCCCCCTACTTCGAGCACAATCCAGGGTGGCTGCTTGCTGAGCAGGGTTCCGCGTAATCGACCGATCATCTTCGGGTCCTCCAGTTGGAACGGACGATACCCAGACGCGAAGCTGCCGTACGTGTATGCGCATGGGTAATGGCCACAGCCAGTGCATCGGCAGCATCTGCTTGGATCGGTCCTTCGACACCTAGCAACATGCCGACCATATGCTGAACCTGCTTTTTTTGTGCCCCCCCCCCGCCCACTACGGCCCGTTTGACTTCGGTGGGGGCATACTCGAACACCGCAATCGTGTCACTGGTCACAGCGCAAAGTGCAGCCCCTCGGGCCTGACCAAGCTTAAGTGCCGAATCGGCATTACGAGCCATAAAAACCCGCTCGATAGCTGCTTCTTGTGGTTGATATACCTGGATAAGTTCACTGAGACCATCAAAAATTCGCTTCAAACGCAGAGCGAAATTGGCTTCACGGCTGATATCCAGGGTGGTGTGAAACACATGCTGTGCACGTCCGTCGCGACCCACATCGACAAAGCCCACTCCCGTACGCAAAGAACCGGGGTCGATACCGACAATGCGCACCCTGGTACCGGGTGCCGGTGATGAGACATCCTTCACCACCCCCGACTCCGGCACGCCATGAGGCACTGTTGTGCGTCCACGACAAGCAGCCCGGCCCGATAATCAGGCGTAGGCGTCTGCACCAAGATCAGCATTGGAATACACGGTCTGGACATCATCAAGATCCTCCAGCCATTCCAGTAACTTGACAACCTGCTGCGCGATCTCGCCTTCGATAGCCACCTCGGTCTCGGCACGCAGAATCACTTCCGCGTTGTCGGGTTTCAGGCCCACCTTCTCCATAATCCGACGCACCGCTTCAAACTGCTCCGGGGCAGTCAGCACCTCAATCGAGCCATCTTCCTCATAAACCTTCACATCGTCGGCAGCCGCCTCGATAGCCGCTTCGGTAAGGGCATCCTCATCCATACCCGGCGCATAGCTGAGCACCCCCATTTTTTTGAACAGGTAACTGACCGAGCCGTCCGTGCCCAGGTTACCACCCAGCTTGTTGAAGGCATGTCGGACATCAGCAACCGTACGCTGCCGGTTATCAGTCATACACTCGACAATGACCGCCACGCCGCCGGGGGCGTAGCCCTCGTAGCGGATTTCCTCGTACTCGACCCCTTCAAGCTCACCTGTAGCCTTCTTAACAGCGCGCTCAATATTTTCCTTGGGCATCGAAACAGCCATCGCGTTGTCGATAGCCAAGCGTAAACGCGGGTTAGCATCAGGATCACCGCCGCCCATGCGTGCTGCTACCCCGATCTCGCGTACCAGTTTGGTAAAAACCTTGCCGCGCTTGGCATCCTGAGCGCCCTTGCGATGCTGGATGTTAGCCCATTTGGAATGTCCTGACATGTTGTTATCTATGACTGAACCGAGACGGCACAGGATAACATGCCGACATGCTGCGTCGCACCAAATAAAGTCCCTACCCTTGCCGTCGAAATGTTTGACTGCAACACTGCAAATCTTTCCCCATAGCAACTCATAACTCGTCTTCGGCAACGGCCCCGCCACTCGCCTCCAACTGCATATGTAATTCGTGAAGCTGCGCCGGAGCCACAGGGGAAGGGGCTCCAGTCAGTAAACACTGGGCACTGGTAGTCTTGGGAAAGGCGATAACGTCCCGAATCGATTCCGTACCGGCCAGCAAAGCGGCCATGCGATCAAGCCCAAATGCGATCCCACCATGTGGTGGCGCACCATGCTTGAGTGCCGCCAGCAGAAACCCAAATTTGGCCTGGGCCTCACCCTTGCTGATTCCCAACAAGTCGAAAACCGTACTTTGCATGGCGGCATGGTGAATACGAATCGATCCCCCGCCAATCTCGATACCATTGAGTACCAAATCATAGCCACGGCTGACCGCTTTATCCGGATCAGCCTTGAGTTGATCGATATCATCCACCTTGGGAGCAGTAAAGGGATGATGCAAGGCCATCAGGCGCTGGGTCTCCCGGTCGCGCTCGAACATTGGGAAATCAGTAACCCATAGAGGTCGCCAAGCTTCTTTGATCAATCCAAGGTCACGACCCAAGCGTAGCCGCAGGGCCCCCATAAACTCTGATACGACCTGCCATGGCCCCGCCCCGAAGAACAGCAGATCGCCATTCTGGGCGCCACTTATTGCCACGATTGCGGCCAGTGTCTCAGCGCTCAAAAACTTGGCAATCGGCGACTGCACTCCAGCGTGACCGGCTGCCCGCTCCTTCACCTTCATCCAGGCCAGGCCCCGAGCGCCGTATTGAGCTGCAAGAGCACCATAGGCATCGATCTGTTTGCGGCTGAACTCAGCTCCACCGGGAGCGCGCAGGGTAACCACACGCCCGTTCGCCGCCTTAGCCGCCTCAGTAAACACCTTGAACTCACAATCAGCAACCTGTTCGGCGATGTCCACCAGTTCCAGATCAAGGCGCAGATCGGGCTTATCCGAGCCGTAGCGCCGCATGGCCTCAATCCAGGACAGGCACGGAAACGGATCGACCAATTCGATATCCCCCACCTCATGCAGTACCTGGCGCAGCATGGCTTCCACAAACCCCTGCACGTCACGCTCTTCGACAAAAGCGAACTCCATATCGAGTTGGGTGAACTCGGGCTGCCGATCGGCCCGTAGATCCTCATCGCGAAAACAGCGGGCCACCTGGTAATAGCGATCGAAACCGGCAATCATCAGCAACTGCTTGAACAGCTGGGGTGACTGCGGCAAGGCGTAGAAAGCTCCGGGATGGGTTCGTGACGGCAGCAAATAATCACGTGCCCCTTCCGGTGTAGCCTTGGTCAGAATGGGGGTTTCAATGTCCTGAAATTCAGCAGCATCAAGATAATGACGCAAGGCCCGGATCAAGCGACCACGAATCCGCAACATGCGCTGCATTTCCGGACGCCGCAGATCAAGATAGCGATAGCTGAGCCGCACTTCCTCATTAGGGTTTTCATGCAGTGCAAAAGGCAGGTCACGAGCCTCATTGAGTACCTCGACTCGTTCCGCCAAGACTTCGACCCGGCCACTGCGCAAACGCTCGTTGACACTTACCCGTGGTCGAACCCGACCCACCACGCGCAGACACCATTCATAGCTGGCCCCGGCCAGTGCCATATAGGCCTCGGCATTATCCGGTTCCACGACAACCTGGACCACGCCCTCATGGTCGCGCAGATCCAGAAATACTACCCCACCATGATCTCGGCGGGCATCAACCCAGCCACAAAGTGTGACGGAATGATCGTTCAGAGTCTCGTCGACCCGACCACAAAAATGGCTGCGCATACCCGTCTCCGTGCTCCACCATGAAGCATGTGAACCGCCTATGCTAGCAGCCTGCCGGACTATTGGAGATGGGAGTGAATCGGAGCTCTATTGTAAAGACCCATTATCGCTCAACCGTCTGACACAAGACGCAAACCAAAAAGACACCCCCCCCTGCTTACGCTCACTCGTCCCGGACGCGGAGCCTCTACAAACAGGCAACACCGTAGAGCGGCGCCATCAGAAAGTGGGGTGACACCCGGCTTGTTCATGACCGTGGCTCGCGGTGCAAGACCAGAGCCAGATTCAGGACCTCGTATCGGAAGACGGCGTGGTTTTGGGTTCCGATTTACTCTTCGGTTTACTCTCCACTTTGCCCTCCGACTTACCTTCCGAGTTGGTAGCGGAAGCTGCCGCAGCCTGCTCTGCCCGGTCACCACCAGCTAAATTGCGCCGGCCTTCTTTCTTGAAGTCGGTCTCGTACCAACCCGAACCGGCCAAACGAAATGCCGGAGCCGTGACACAACGGCGTATCGGTCCTGCCCCACAATGGCTGCAAACATCCGGGTCTGGATCAGCCATCTTCTGTAGCCGTTCAAAATGCTCTCCACACGCTAGGCATTCAAATTCATATATGGGCATTCGTCGATTCCTGAGATGAAAATTGGCAAACCCTGTCTGCCAGGGCCATTTTTTGTGGCACAGCTTAAAAATTTCATGAGCCTGCTGGCTACAGAGAAGGGTCATATCGCCCATTGATATTACCTGGCTAGTGCCACCCCAGTCAGGCGAGCCAACCCAAGCACCATACAAGTGCCCGCAAATTCATGCATAACCGCTTCATATAAGTATGGGGTACTGGATAGAAAAAACAGGGCTACGAGGTCATGCAATCGATTGAATCGTTGCAAATGTAACGATAAATTGACGAATTTGTAATCTAAGCGTAACTTTATTGTATATGTTGTCATCGTAATTTTAGCATCTTTGACTAACAGAAAAGTGCTCACCCAATACCCTTCGAGAGAGCCTCCCAATGTACCTACAACGATCCCGCCAGTCTTTTTACATACTTGCCGCTCTTGCTACAGCAGCCGTCAGTACCCCACTTTTTGCCCAATCGACCTCAGCAACGGTGGGGCAAAAAAAGAACCGGGCACTGCAAACCGTTGTGGTTACCGGCACCCGTATGGCCGATCGCACCGTGGCGTTTTCTATGGCTCCGATTGATGTACTGACTCCGCACGACCTGCTCGCCAGTGGGGCACCGACACTTTCCCAAGCCTTACGCTCCCTGCTTCCTTCTTTTAATTTTCCACAGCCTTCGATCACCGATGCCACGGATGCCATCCAGCCGGCCCAGCTGCGTGGGCTTTCTCCAGACGAGACCCTGGTGCTGATCAACGGCAAGCGCCAGCACACTACGGCTATCGTTAATGTCAACGGCAGTCAGGGTCGTGGCTCCTCACCGGTAGATCTCAATGCAATCCCGATGAATGCAATCGAACGCATTGAGGTATTGCGTGATGGAGCCGCCGCCCAGTACGGCTCCGATGCTATTGCCGGGGTTATCAACATTATCCTCAAGGGCGGCAACCACGGCGGCTCGGTCAACGCCAACCTTGGCCAGTATCGCAGCCACAACAACAGCAACGGCCGTACCGAGCAGGGCGGTGCCGATGGTGGCTTGGCACTGGGCCAAAAAGGTTGGATCTACCTCAGCGCCAACTATTTAAATCAGAATCCGACCAATCAGGCCGGCCCCGATCCACGCTACCCCGCCGACCCGACTTTTGGCCAGGTCACCTTCCACTATGGCCTGCCGCAGCTCAAGCAGAAACAGGCTGCCGCCAACATGCAGTACAACCTTACGAAAAACATGCAGTTGTATGGATTCAGCCTAATCAACAAGCGCAATGTCAGGGCCGGGGGCTTCTTCCGTTCCCTGTCCACTTACCAATCCAAGAGCTACGGACCGGCCGTCATGGCCGTTTATCCGGGAGGTTTCCTGCCGCTTGAGAACAGCAGCATCCAGGACAGCTCGCTGGTCTTCGGCATTCGTGGAACCATCTTCGACGCTTGGCACTTTGACCTCAGCGCTAATACCGGGGGCAACCACTGGAAACTCCATACCAGCCATACCTTCAACTACTCCCTGGGTGCCACGTCACCTACCGGTTTCTATATCGGCACTCTATCAAACCAGCAAGATGTTCTGAACGCGGACTTCCGCAAGGATGTCGACGTCAGCTGGTCAGGCAGCCCCCTGACCGTGGCCTGGGGATTGGAATACCGCAAGGACAAGTTCACCATCAAGCAGGGTAACCCGGCCTCGTATGCCGGTGCCGGCGCGCAGGTATTTCCTGGCTATCAACCCAGTGATGCGGGCACCCATAGCCGCAACGATACCGCTGAATACATTGATCTCGAAACCGACTTCAGCGACCAGCTCTCAGCCGGATTTGCTGCGCGTCATGAGCGCTATAGTGACTTCGGTAACACCACCTCGTTTAAGTTGTCAGGTCGCTACGGGTTCAACCAGACCGTAGCCTTGCGGGCCACGGCCTCAACGGGCTTCCGAGCCCCCTCTCTGCAGCAAGAGTGGTACTCGAGTACCGCCATCAACTTTATCAATGTCGGCAATACTCTGGTGCCGTTTACCATTCGTACTTTCCCGGTCAACGATCCGGCCGCCGCCGCCCTGGGAGCCCAACCGCTGAAGCCTGAAAAGTCACGCAACATCAGTGTTGGCTTGGTATTCACCCCAGACAGTGGTCTCTACGCCACCATAGATGCCTACCAGATCACCGTCGACAACCGCATCATTCTCAGCGGCAATCTGGTGGGCACCGCAGTCTCCACTTACCTCACCTCGGTCGGCATCCCCTTCGTCAGCGGTGGTCGCTTCTTCACCAACGCCGTCAACACCCGCACCCGTGGCGTCGATGTGGTCGGAACCTATCCCGTTGATCTTGGGGCCAGCGGCACCCTCAAGTTCACCGGCGGACTCAACTACAACCAGACCGACATTCTCTCCATTGCGGCTAATCCTCCGCAACTGGGACTGGCTGGATTGACCCTGCCGGTCATCGACCGTAGTGAACAGGGCCGCATTACCAAGGGCTCACCCCGTTCGAAGATGTTCCTTGCTGCCGATTGGAGCCGTGGTCACTGGCGGGTACATGGTCAGGCTACTCGCTACGGCCAGTGGACCGTGTACAGCCGCAATAACCCGGTGAATGACCAGACCTTCGGGGCAAAAATCCTACTGGATGCCTCGGTGAGCTATCTATGGAACAACTGGAATTTCACCCTGGGGTCCGATAATTTGACCAATGTCTATCCAGAAGGCAACAGTGCTTCCAATAGCTTCCATGGCATTCTGCCCTATCCGAACAGCTCACCGTTCGGGTTTAGTGGGGCGTATTATTACGTGCGGGCCAGCTACCACTGGTAAGCGATGCGAGCTTTCGTGTCGGCTTGGGCCCGGTTTCATACCGGGCCCATTTTCTCAGACGGGTGCCAAGCTCAGGCAGGAATGCGCCGAAACAGCAGCTCCCCGTTACCGACATCCACGACGATCCGGTCACCTGAGACAAATTCGCCAGCAATAATCTTCTGCGCCAATGGATTCTCCAGCTGCTGCTGAATGGCACGCTTCAACGGTCGCGCTCCGTAGACCGGATCGAAACCAACCTGAGCGAGCAGATCCAGGGCCCGTTCGGAAACTTCCAGCTGCATCGAGCGCTCGTCCAAACGCTTTTGCAGGTAGCCGAGCTGAATCCTGGCAATGGCGTGAATCTGGCTCTTTTGCAGTGCATGAAATACCACCTGCTCATCCAGGCGGTTGATGAACTCGGGCCGGAAATGGCTCTGTACCAGACCGAGCACAGCGGCCTTCATCTTCATGTGGGTCTCTTCCTGGTCACCTGATTCCAACTCCTGAATCAGGTTTGAGCCTAGATTTGAGGTCATCACAATCACTGTATTGCGAAAATCGACAGTACGTCCCTGACCATCAGTGAGACGGCCATCGTCAAGCACCTGCAGCAAGATGTTGAATACGTCCGGATGGGCTTTTTCGACTTCATCCAGCAGGATCACGCTATAGGGTCGCCGGCGTACCGCCTCGGTGAGATAGCCACCTTCTTCATAGCCCACATAGCCGGGAGGCGCACCAATCAGGCGAGATACGGAATGCTTCTCCATGAACTCGCTCATATCGATGCGCACCATGGCATCCTGGGTATCGAATAAAAATTCCGCCAGGGCCTTACATAATTCGGTCTTACCGACACCAGTAGGCCCCAGGAACAGAAACGATCCATACGGCCGGTTGGGGTCGGACAGACCCGCACGGGAACGACGTATCGCATCGGCAACGGCCTTGACCGCTTCATCCTGACCGACTACCCGCCGATGCAAAGCCTGCTCCATTTGCAGCAGTTTCTCACGCTCGCCTTCCAGCATCTTGCTGACTGGAATGCCGGTCCAGCGGCTGACAATCTCGGCGATTTCTTCCTCGGTTACCTTGTCCTGGAGTAGTGTAAAACCTTGGGTTTCAGCCTCCTGGGCCGATTTCAACTGCTTCTCCAGCTCCGGTAGGCGACCGTACTGGATCTCGCTCATGGTGGTGTAGTCCTGCTGACGCTGGGCCGCCTCAAGATCGAGTCGGGCCTGTTCAATTTGTTCCTTGATCCGGGTAGCGGCCTGCAGGGTGGCCTTTTCGGATTTCCAGATTTCATCAAGATCGGCAAATTCACGTTCCAATGTGGCGATGTCGGCTTCGAGATCCTCCAGGCGGTGTCTGGATGCGTCGTCCTTTTCTTTCTTCAACGCCTCACGCTGAATTTTGAGCTGGATCAGGCGGCGTTCCTTGCGATCCAGCTCTTCAGGCTTGGAATCAATCTCCATGCGGATACGACTGGCGGCCTCATCCATCAAATCAATGGCCTTGTCAGGCAATTGTCGATCAGCAATGTAGCGATGTGACAAGGTAGCAGCGGCGACGATCGCCGGATCGGTGATTTCCACACCATGATGTACGGCATAGCGCTCTTTCAAACCGCGCAAAATGGCAATGGTGTCTTCCACCGAAGGCTCACCTACGAAAACCTTCTGGAAACGCCGCTCCAAGGCCGCATCTTTCTCGACGTGCTTGCGATACTCGTCCAAGGTAGTCGCACCAATGCAATGCAGCTCACCGCGAGCCAGCGCCGGCTTGAGCATGTTGCCTGCATCCATTGAACCCTCGGCCTTACCGGCTCCGACCATGGTGTGCAACTCGTCAATAAACAGGATGACGCGGCCTTCCTGCTTGGCCAAATCATTCAACACGGCCTTGAGCCGCTCCTCAAACTCGCCGCGAAACTTGGCTCCGGCAATCAATGCCCCCATGTCCAGGGACAGCACCCGCTTATTGCGCAACCCCTCGGGCATCTCACCCTTAACGATCCGCTGCGCCAAGCCTTCGACAATCGCCGTCTTGCCCACACCCGGAGCACCGATCAGTACCGGGTTGTTCTTGGTTCGACGCTGTAAAACCTGGATGGTGCGGCGGATTTCCTCATCGCGCCCGATCACCGGATCGAGCTTGCCGCTTTCGGCACGTGAGGTCAGATCGATGGTGTATTTCTCCAGGGCCTGACGTTGATCCTCAGCACCCTCGCTCTGTACCGACTCGCCACCACGCAGTTTCTCGATAGCCGTTTCAACGCCGGCTTTAGTGGCCCCAGCGGCTTGCAGGGCACGGCCTGCTGCACCGTGATCCTCAACACAAGCCAGTACGAACAGCTCGCTGGCAATAAACTGATCGCCACGCTGCTGAGCAAGCTTGTCAGTCAAATTGAGCAGGCGACTCAACTCGTTGCCGACATTGATATTTCCTTCCTGGCCGGCCACCTTGGGCAAGTGCTCAAGAATCTCACTCAGACGCTGCCGCAACGCGGGCACATTGACCTGAGACTGGCTAAGCAACGGTGCAGTCGAGCCACCTTGTTGGTCGAGCAGAGCGACCAACAGGTGTACCGGCTCAAGCATGTTGTGATCGCGGCCTACAGCCAGCGACTGGGCATCGGCCAAAGCCTGCTGGAAACGGGTCGTCAGTTTATCCATCCGCATTGGGGAACCTCACTCAATATAGGAAGATCGTCGCATAAACCGTTGCGACGGATGTTATCTAATAAGGTGCGGCCGCATCGAAATGATTCAAGCGCCTAAGAGCCTGTCGGCAATCGACAGTGAACAAGCAGAATGGGGACGGTAAGGACATGCAACTGGAGGTCTTACGCCTCCATCCAGATCAGACTGGCAAGGCGCCCACTACGTAGCCCGTCACGACGGTAGGAATAGAACCGTGGATCCGTATAGGTGTCAAAATTGCCACCAAAGACTCGGGTGATCCCGGCCATCTTCAGCCGCTGCCGTGCCAACCCGGCAAGATCACAAGTCCAATGCCCAGATCGAGTACTTACGAAGTGGACAGCCGCCTCAGGATGAGGTTCGACAAAAGCGCTATGCACCTCGGTGCCCACCTCGTAGGAAGATGCACCAATACCGGGTCCAATCCAGGCCAGCAATCGCGCCGGAGAGGTGTGCAACATCGCCAGTGTGGCTTCCAGCACACCGCCGGCCAGGCCGCGCCAGCCAGCATGCGCCACGGCAATTTCACTGTCATCCTCGGCGGCAAACAGCACCGGCAGACAGTCGGCACTGAGGATGGCCAAAACGACGCCGGGTGTCGTGGACACCGCAGCATCGGCCTCGACCCTCGCCCTGGCGGATAACCGCTCACCCCGCGCTGCTTGCCTGGGAAAACGCACCACCCGGGTACCGTGTACCTGCTGCAACCAGCACGGTGCCCTTGGCAGATCGGCAGCTTGATACAGGGTTAAACGATTTTCAGCTACGACCGCCGGATTATCCCCCTTGGCTGAGCCCAGGTTAAAAGACGCGAACGGCCCCCTTGAATGACCGCCGGGTCCCCGCAAAGTGCTCAAGGCACGTACTTGGGGCGGGCTCGGCCAATCCGCATACAACAGGCTGGCGCGAACCTTGGCAAGAGCCGCTTCAGCGGGCTCGAAACGCGGGGTCATAAAGGCTTCCGGGCTTCACGGGAGAGAAGGCTCAGGCTGTTCACGACAGCCGCTCAGCCCGATCGCAATCGACCCGCAGCACCGTCAATAAGTGATTGAAATCTTTTGGAACCGGAACCTCCACATGAACCTCGCCCTGCCCAAGCGGATGTGGAAAACGCAGGCTTGCGGCATGCAATGCCTGGCGCCTGAAACCGCGCAAAACCTCCAGTAGTTCAGGGATTGCCCCACCCGGCAAACGTAAGCCCCCTCCGTATATCGGGTCGCCGATCAGGGGATTGCCAAGATGGGCCATATGCACGCGAATCTGGTGAGTCCGGCCAGTTTCCAGTTCGCATTGCACCAGGGTATGGGCACGAAATCGCTCAATGACGCGGTACTGGGTCAAGGCCCGGCGACCACCACTGTCACGCACACTCTGCCGCAACCGGTCACTAGGATGGCGGCCAATCGGTACATCAACCGTACCCCCGGCTATCAAGCGCCCGCGTACTACCGCTTGATAGCGTCTTTGCACAATGTGCTGTGACAACATCGCCACCAGCGCCGTGTGCGCCGTAAGACTGCGCGCCACGACCAGCAGACCCGAAGTATCCTTATCCAGCCGGTGGACGATACCGGCACGGGGAATCCCAGCCAGTTGTGGATCGAAATACAGCAAGGCATTCTGCAGAGTCCCTCTGGGGTTTCCCGCCCCAGGGTGCACCACCAGGCCTGCTGGTTTGTTGAGTACCAACAGGTCGGCATCCTGGTAACGAATATCCAGGGCAATGGGCTCTGCAGTGATCTGGGAGGGGGCAGCCTCATCGGCTACAGCAATCCGTACCACTTCGCCTCCAGCCACCGCCTGCCGCGGCAGAACAGCCTGGAGACCATCAATCCGCACCACTCCCTGGCGTATCCAGCCGGCCAGTCGCGAGCGTGAATGCTGGGGAAACAACATAGCCAGTACCCGATCCAAACGTTGACCCGCAGCATCCGTGGGAATTTCAGCATCTAATTGAATCGACATGTAATGTCTGGCTCCAGCTACAACGCACGACAAAGGGTTTCCGCTATGATGCCTACTTTGCCACAGGCTTGGTTTCGGTCCATGCGTCTTTCTAAACTTCTTCCCCTTCTCGTACTGATCTTACTGCTACCCGCCTGCTCCACCCTGTTCGGTAGTCGTGAGAATCCAAATAACATGACGGTGCAACAGCTCTATGCCAGAGCTACCAAAGCCATCAAGGTAGGTAATTTTGCTCGTGCCGAGAGAATCTATACCCGATTGATCGCCCGCTTTCCCTATGGGCCTTATACCCAGCGCGCACAAATTAATTTAGCCTACGCCCAATATAAAGAAGATAAGCCTGATGACGCCTACTCAACAGCCCGTCGGTACATTCGAACCTATCCGGCTGCCAAAGACATCGCCTACGCTTATTACCTGCTCGGATTGATTAATTTCAATCGCTCCGGTGGTCTATTGTCACGCCTGTTCCCGGTCGACCGTACCGAGCGTGACCAAGGCTACGCCGTACAATCATTCGATGACTTCAGCCAGTTGCTACAGCGCTACCCCAACAGCCGCTATGCCAAAACGGCCCGTCAACGCATGATCTGGCTCCGCAACGGGCTAGCGAAATCCGAGCTGAATACCGCGATGTATTACTACCAACGAGAAGCCTATATCGGTGCATTGAACCGGGCCATATATATCGTCAAGCACTATCAACGCGCTCCACAAGTCGGTGATGCCCTCGCGCTGATGATCAAGTGCTACGAACAGCTCGGTGATCAGAAGCTGGCCAATCAGGCCCTACAAGTCCTCAAGCTCAACTACCCCAATCATCCCTACTTCAAGGATCACGGCAACTGGCCGCACTTCCGCTCAATGTGGTGGCGCCTAGTTCCACTGTTCGGTTAAACCTACTCTGATCTGGCGCGTGCTTATCCGCCGCGCCAGTCGGAGCAGATCGGATAACGCCGTTCCCGTCCAAAGGCCCGTCGCGACACTCGGGGTCCCGGAGCTGCTTGCCTACGTTTGAACTCGTTACCCAGCACCAATCGAGTAACCCGCTGCACAGTTTCTACTTCAAAACCTGCCATGACGATCTCTGCTTGCGATTGTTCGGCCTCGATGAAGCGCTCGAGAATCGCATCCAGTACGGCATACTCCGGCAATGAATCCTGATCGGTCTGATTGGCCCGCAACTCAGCCGTAGGCGGACGCTCGATAACAGTCGGGGGGATGACCTCCCCTTGGCCATTACGCCAGTGCGCCAATGCATAAACAAGGGTCTTGTAAACATCCTTGAGCGGGGCATAGCCCCCGCACATATCTCCATACAGCGTGGCATAGCCGACCGCCATCTCGCTCTTGTTACCCGTGGCGAGCAGCATTCGCCCATGTTTATTGGAGAGCGCCATCAGCAACGCTCCACGAATGCGCGATTGCACATTCTCCTCGGTACTGTCCGGCCCTGTGCCGATAAACACCGGCGCCAGGGTGGTCGACATAGCTTTGAAAGCCGCTTCGATAGACAACACGTAGTAATCCACGGCCAATCGGTCGGCCTGATCACGTGCCCCTTCCAAGGACATCTGCGAAGTGTAGCGGGAGGGCATCATTACCGCAGTAACCGCCTCGGCACCCAAGGCATCAACCGCCAACGCCAGGGTGAGTGCCGAATCGATACCCCCTGAGAGTCCCAGCAACACACCCGGAAAACCATTCTTACGAACATAATCACGAAGACCACGCACCAAGCCGGTATAAAGTATTGCTTCCTCCGACTGTGGCAATACAGTCGGCCAATCAAAGGTAGTAAAACAGCGGCGCTGTGCATCATATTCGGCCAACAGCAGGGCATCGATGAAAGCCGGTGCCTGGGCGGCAATCTGACCGTTACCGTTAACCAGTAGCGAGGAGCCATCGAACAACAGATCATCCTGGCCACCGATCAAGTTGAGATAGGCGATACCCACACCATGCGCGCGAGCCTGACACTGCAGGATCTCAGCGCGCTCCTCACGCTTGCCCCGACAGTACGGTGAGGCATTGATGACTAGCAGCAGCTCAGCCCCCGCGTCACATACCGCCTGGACCGGGGCGTCCACCCAAATATCCTCGCATATCAACAGACCGACGCAGACACCGTGAATTTCAACCACCCGACCTACCGAGCCCGCTGTGAAATAACGCTTTTCGTCGAACACCGCATAGTTTGGTAAGACCTGTTTAGCGTAGCGCACCCGGTCGATCCCATTACGCAACAAACTGACAGCATTGAGTAATGGCGGCGTGGAGCATTCATCCGCCATATGGCTAGGTTTTGCAGTTCGCAGGGGATGGCCAAGTAGTACATCAATACCCCGACAGCCCTTTTCAATCTCAACCACGGCAGCGTCACAGGCATCGAGAAAACTTGCTCGTAACAGAAGATCCTCCGGCGGGTATCCACACAATGCCAACTCGGGACACACAAGTAAATTGGCCCCCTGATCACCGGCTACCGCCGCCAGCTCGATCACCCGATCGGTATTGGCTGATACGGCACCCACGGCAAAATCATATTGGGCCAGCGCAAAGCGTAATGTGGCCATAACCGCTTCCTCAAAAAAGACGCAGGCCGTGAAATTTCACGGCCTGCGTATTCTACCGGGTGGGACAACCGAATCGGCTTACTGCATCCTTGCAGACAGAGCCTTGCCAAGATCGGCCGGTGATTTCACCGTGGTGACCCCCGCTTGCTCCAGAGCGGCAAACTTGGCGGCAGCGGTACCCTTGCCCCCAGAAATAATTGCCCCGGCATGTCCCATACGTTTACCCGGAGGAGCCGAAGCTCCAGCGATAAAAGCTACGACCGGCTTGCTGACATGCTCGGCAATAAACTCTGCGGCACTTTCCTCGGCACCACCGCCAATCTCACCCACCATGATGATCCCTTCGGTCTGTGGATCATCCTGAAACAGCTGCAGACAGTCGATGAAGTTAAGGCCATTGATTGGATCACCCCCAATACCGATACAGGTACTCTGGCCCAATCCGGCCTGGGTCGTCTGATCCACCGCTTCGTAGGTCAGGGTTCCCGACCGGCTGACGATACCCACCTTGCCCGGCATGTGAATATGACCCGGCATAATGCCAATCTTACATTCGCCCGGAGTAATCACTCCTGGACAGTTAGGACCGACCAGTACGGTATCGGGGTAGTTATGGAGCAGTGACTGCTTGACTCGCAACATATCCAGCACCGGGATACCTTCGGTAATTGCGACAATGACCTGTACCCCGGCAGCCGCTGCCTCGAGAATCGCGTCGGCTGCAAACGGCGGCGGCACAAAGATCATGCTGGCATCGGCAGCCGTGGTATCGACTGCATCCTGTACCGTATCGAACACCGGTAATCCAAGATGCTCGTTACCCCCCTTGCCCGGGGTAACACCACCGACCAGGTGGGTGCCATAGTCAAGTGCCTGCTGTGAATGGAAGGTGCCCTGCTGCCCAGTGAAGCCCTGGCAGATCACCTTGGTGTTCTTGTTGATGAGAACGCTCATGTTTGAATCCTTGGTTTCAGTTCTGAAGACGGCGTACCGGAACCCAAACCAACGCAGACCTTGATAGAGAGTGTCATGCGCAGATCGGTCCAGAGGCCAGCAACGCTCAGGCCTTGGCGGCAGTCACCACCTTCTTGGCGGCGTCATTGAGATCTTCGGCGGGGGTAATGGCCAGACCGGAGCTGGCCAGCAGCTCACGACCTTTTTTGACATTGGTGCCTTGCAGGCGCACCACCACAGGAATTGTCATGCCCACTTCCTTAACCGCCGCAATAATGCCTTCGGCAATTAGGTCACAGCGGACGATTCCACCGAAAATATTAACCAAAATGGCCTCGACCTTGTCTGAAGACAAAATCAGCTTAAAAGCTTCAGTGACCCGTTCCTTGGTTGCACCGCCGCCTACATCGAGAAAATTAGCCGGCTCACCTCCTGCCAGCTTAATTACATCCATAGTAGCCATAGCCAGGCCCGCGCCATTCACCATACAGCCGATACTGCCGTCCATGGTAACGTAGCTGAGATCGTGTTCACGCGCCGTAGCCTCTGCCGCATCCTCTTGGGAAGGATCGCGCATCGCGGCCAGATCCTGATGGCGAAACTCAGCGTTATCATCGGAATTGACCTTGCCATCCAGCGCCGCCAGGCTCCCATCTTCAAGAATGGCCAGCGGATTGAGCTCGATCAGTGAAAGATCCTTGTCGTTAAATAAGCGATACAAGCCCAGCATAATCTTGGTCAACTGGCCAACCTGTTTTGCCGTGAGATCCATGGCAAAACCGAGTTTTCGGCACTGGTAGGATTGCAGACCCGCAATGAAATCCACGGCCAACGTATGGATATCCTCCGGCGTATCCCGAGCAACTTGCTCGATATCGATTCCACCATGCTTGGAGGCAATAAAGGAAATGGCCCGGGTGTCGCGATCCACCAGAATCGATAGATAAAGCTCCCTGGCAATATCGGCAGCGTCCGTAACCAGTACCTTGTGCACCGGCAGCGCCCGTCCACCGGACTGGTAGGTAGCCATATTTGTACCCAGCATGCCGCTGGCAGCTGACTTCACTTCATCCAGATTTCGACAAAACTTTACGCCTCCGGACTTGCCACGACCGCCGGCATGAATCTGTGCCTTGACCATCCACTGGCTACCACCCAGATGTTTAGCGACAGCGACGGCTGCATCTGCAGATTCGGCGACCTTGCCAGGCGGTACGGCAATACCGTATTGAGAAAACAATTCTTTGGCCTGATACTCATGAAAGTTCATGCACGACCTCGGGGGTTACGGGGAAAAGGAAATGATCGACACCAAACTGCCATACCGGCAAGGGCTATGTACCGATCACCAAGATAAGGCAGCGTATTGTCGCCGATAGAACATCACTTGGAAAGTTCACCGCTACTCTGACGTATACTGCAACTGAGCCGGGGAGCCCGTTGCGTGAACAATTCCAAGCAAGTAGATCCCGTATCCAACGGCGAAATACTTCGACGCGAGCTGTATTTCGCCAACCTCTTTCGCCTGCTTGAGGCCACCTTCTATGCTGGCCTCGCCTTCAGCCCACTTGCAGTGGGCTGGATACACCTGGACTTTCCCCTGCTGGCCAACAGTGTTTCGATACTCTACCTGTTGTTCGCAACCGCCATGCTGGTGCTAACCCGGCGCCAACTGCACTATCAGGTCGGTACCGCCATCATTACCGCCACGGTAGATGTGTTGGCCATGGTCCTCATGATCACTGCACTGTCCGATGCCCGCACCGGTATTGCCATGATGTTGCTGGTCAATATCGGTGCTGCGGCATTGTTACTGTCGCTACGCGGTGCCTTGATCTACGCAGGCGGTGCCACCTTAGCAATACTATTGCAAAGTATTTTTGAAATTACTTTTTTTCATCATCCCGCCCAACTTCTGGTCGCCCCCCCTTTGTTCGGCCTGGCCTACACCGCATCGGCGTGGATCAACCACACCTTGGGTCGACAGATGCGTGCCGCCGAAGCGCTGGCTGAACGCCGCGGTATCGATCTGGCTAATCTTTCCCAGGTCAATGAACTCATTATCCGGCGGATGAAAACCGGCGTACTGCTGGTCGATGAAGGCAATCATATCCACCAAATGAATGAGTCAGCATGGCTGCTTTTGGGCAGCCCCCCGGCGGGGGGACGGCGCGATCTGGGGCGGCTGGCCCCGGAGCTGTCGCGGCGGCTTTACCACTGGCGCACCTATGCCAAGCTTGATGCCAGTGCCGTCACTCTGGCCGAGGGAGTACCGGAGGTGGTACCACGTTTTACCCGCCTGGCTGCTAATGACGATTCTCATACATTGATTTTTCTCGATGACACTTCGCTGGTTTCCCGCCGCGCTGAAGAAATGACCTTGGCATCGCTGGGCCGCCTTTCGGCCTCCATCGCGCATGAAATCCGTAACCCACTGGCAGCAATCCGCTATTCAGCACAATTACTCGACGAATCGTCCGGGCTCAATAGCGAAGACACCCACCTGGTGGAAATCATCAACAACCACTGCGTACGCTTGAACGATATCATTGAAAATATTCTGCAACTGTCACGCCGTGATCGTTCACGCCCCGAGGTCATCGACCTGAACGATTGGGTACTACGTTTCATTGAGGAATACAGCGAAGCCAATGATCTGGGTGAAGACAGTCTGCACGCAGTCGTGCAACCGAATGCCGTCGAGGCCACGGTAGATATCCAACACTTGCAGCAAGTGGTCTGGAACCTGGTTCAAAATGCCATGCGCTATGGGCGTTTGCCCGGTGAAGCGGCCCGCGTGAGGGTCATCGTACGCCATGCCAGCGAACATGGTTCACCGCTGCTGGAGGTGATTGACCGGGGCCCCGGAATTCCACCTAAGGTTGCTGCCAAGGTATTCGAACCCTTCTTCACTACCCATGAGCTGGGTACCGGTCTGGGACTTTATCTGGCCAAGCAAATGTGTGAAGTCAATCAGGCCAATCTGGAATACGTACCGGTTGCCGGGGGCGGAAGCTGTTTCCGAATTACCCTTGTGGCCTTCATGCGCATGGCTGTCACGGCCTGATTTCCTTTGCCGGCCCACGCATCACCAGCTACCCTGTGACCGGCTGAACGGAGTGAGCAACCTATGGGCAAGCAAACCATACTGGTCGTGGACGACGAACGTGACATTCGCGAGCTGCTGACTATCACTCTCGGTCGCATGAACCTACGGGTCGAATCGGCCGCCGGCGTCACCGAGGCCAAGCATAAGCTCGCCGAACACGATTTTCAGCTTTGTTTTACCGACATGCGTATGCCCGATGGATCGGGCCAGGAGCTGATTGAGTTCATCGCCAAGAACCACCCGGATCTACCCGTAGCGATGATCACTGCCCACGGTAATGTCGATGCAGCCGTTCACGCACTCAAGGCCGGCGCTTTCGACTTTGTCTCCAAACCGGTGGATATCAACCTGCTACGCAGGCTGGTACAGACCGCGTTGAAACTATCTGTGAACAAGGCCGGGGTAGCGCAGGAGAACGTTTCAGAGGCTACCGACACTCAGGAACGCCTAGTCGGCGATTCGCCCGCTATGCAGCAAGTTCGCACCACCATCACTAAACTGGCTCGGAACCAGGCACCGGTGTATATCTCCGGTGAATCCGGGGTTGGTAAGGAACTCGTGGCACGGCTGATTCACGATTTGGGACCTCGCAGTAACGGGCCTTTTGTGCCGGTAAACTGTGGAGCAGTACCCTCTGAGCTGATGGAAAGTGAGTTTTTCGGTCACTGTAAAGGTAGTTTCACGGGTGCCCATGCTGACAAGGAAGGTCTGTTCCAGGCGGCTAATGGCGGCACTTTATTTCTGGATGAAGTGGCCGACCTACCCATGCACATGCAGGTCAAACTGCTCCGGGTCATTCAGGAAAAAGCCGTCAGGCCGATTGGTACCCATAACGAAGTCCAGGTAGACGTCCGCATTCTTTCGGCTACCCACAAGGACCTGGCTGCAATGGTGGAACAAAGCCAGTTTCGTCAGGACCTTTTTTATCGCATCAATGTCATCGAACTATGTGTCCCGCCGCTGCGCGAACGCTCGGGGGATATTCCCAAGCTGGTGGCACGCATTCTCAGCCGCCTGACCCAGGCACCCGGTAGCGACAAGCCCAGACTCGAACCGGGCGCTTTGAAGGCATTGATCGACTATCCGTTCCCCGGCAACGTCCGCGAACTCGAGAACGTACTTGAACGCGCCGTCGCCTTATGTGAAAACGACATCATCACCCAGGGTGATCTCATGCTGTCGTCCGCTCCCGGCTCAGTAATTGTCCAAAATCGCCCAGCAGACTTCGCCGGACAGGGCAATCCCGATGCCGTAGTGGGGAAAGACACCAACGGACTCACTCTCGATGACCTGATTACCACCATCGAACGACAGAAGATCATGGAAGCGCTGGAAGAAACCCGCTACAACAAGACCGCTGCGGCCCGTAAGCTCGGAATCACCTTTCGTGCTCTACGCTACAAACTTAAGAAACTCGGTATCGATTGATTGGGGCCTCTACGGCTTGGGCCATAGCCGAGCCAACTCAGGGATAGAGCATGCGTGAGCACCAGATATCACCTTGAAGATCCCAGCGGGTCCGTTGATGTAAGCGAAAATGCTGCCCATGCCAGAATTCCACCATATCCGGTTCAACCAGGTATCCACCCCAGTGGGGTGGGCACGGTACGTCCTGATTGGCAAATTTACTTTCATATTGCGCATAACGTCCCTCAAAATCTGCCCGATCACGTAAGGTCTCCGACTGCAGCGAGGCCCAGGCACCGATCTGACTGCCGCGGGGACGCGTCGCAAAGTAGGCCGCTGACTCTTCTATCGAAAGTCGCAGACTGCGGCCTTCGATACGAACCTGGACGCCATCACCCACTAACTGCCAGTGGAAACACAATGCCACGGTAGCATTGGTTTCGAGTTCACGCCCCTTGGCACTGTCATAGTTGGTGTAAAAACGAATACCCTGCTCATCCACTTGTTTGAGCAGCACAATGCGGCTGTGAGGACGGCCTTTAGCATCAACTGTGGCCAGATTCATAGCCGTAGGCTCGCGCTCACCCGCACTTTGAGCTTGCTCAAGAAGGTCACGAAAGGTATCGAGAATACGAGAATCGAGCATGGGAAATATCCATTACCTGCAGGGTACATTGTGCATCATGCCGTCACCACGTAGAACTACCAAGCTGCCGTTAAACCTAGCCACCGGCTCTGATCCTGTTCGCGGCCTGGCTACTGGGGCTTAGTCCGCAGTCCGAAATCACCTTGCTCATAGCGCAGAATACGCCGGAACAGAACGAAGATTCTGATGCTCGCTGGCACTGCGAGGTCAACCGAAAGCTGGCCGATTATCTCGGTATCTGGCAACGTCTCGATGCACTGGTTGTGTTGCAGGCCCCTTCACTGCAAACCGCTCGGGGCCAACGTGCCCAAATCAAAGCAGAACTGCACAAAAAACGATCGCCTAAAGCGATGACGACGATCCAGCTGAGTCGTTTTCTTGACCACTATGGACGCCTGAACCAGGCATGCCCTATCCAGCTTGCCGACACGGTCTGCCCTACTTTTGCCGCTCGATTACAGACAGCACGAGCCACTCAGAAACCCATTAAGACTCCCACCAGGGATGGGTTCAATCCAAGGCTCGCACCTCGACCGCCGTGCCATAAGCCAGCACCTCGGTAACGCCCTCGGCCACGTCGTTGGCGTCATAGCGCATCGCCAGGATGGCATTGGCTCCCAAGGTTGCGGCGTGCTCGACCATCAGGTCGAAGGCCTCAGCACGCACTTTTTCACACAACTCGGTATACAAGGTGATATTGCCGCCTACCATGGTCTGCAGCGCGGCACCGAGATTGCCGATGACGCTACGAGAGCGCACCGTGACCCCACGTACTACCCCGAGATTATGTAGCACACGATAGCCGGGCAAGTCATCGGCAGTGGTTACGAAAGTACGATCGAATTGAGTCATGGTTCAGCTCTGCTCCAAACGATATCCGTGCTGATACACCGCAGTGAGGCGCCAGCCATACTCACCGGAAAGGGCGAGTTTCTTACGCAAACGGCTGATATGAGTATCAACGGTTCGCGTGGTCACGCCCGGGCTGAGATTCCACACCTGCTCGAGCAAGGCCTCACGACTGATAATACGCCCGTGGCGACGGAACAGATAAGCGGCAAGATCGAATTCGCGCTGAGTCAACTCGACTTCCTGTTCATTGATACGTATCCGCCTCCGGTTCAGATCCACCCGATACGGTGGAATATCAATTTGGCTGTTCTGCTCATCATCATGGGCACTGCGCCGACGCAGTACTGCCGCGACCCGGGCCAGCAGCTCAGCGGGCTTGGGTGGTTTGACCACATAGTCGTCAGCCCCGGCTTCCAAGCCACGAACAATGTCAGCCTGGGACGATCGGGCGGTAAGGAAAATGACCGGCAGACCAGGATTGGCCCCACCTCGCACCCATTCCAGGACTTCGAGACCGCTGGTTGTCGGCAGCATCCAGTCGAGAAGCAGCAAATCAATGGACTCACTACCCAAGCGGCGCCGAAATTCGGTGGCGTTGGTAAACAGCAGGGTCTCATACCCTGCCTTTTCCAGCCACAATTGCAGTAGCCCGGCCTGTTCGGGATCATCCTCAAGGGCGCCTACCACCCAACGGTGCTCATTCATGCTTTTGCACCTTTCCATGCTATGGCAGGCATTGAGACAATGGCATAAAACTGCATCAGATAAGAACTTGTGCAGACTTGATCCATACCCCCTCCCCAACCGCTATCGCAACGATCATGCAGTCCTCCAGCCCGGAAACCCGGTATTGAGCTTTGATTGTGGCCAAGTGTTACAAGCTGTGCAAGTTCCGGGTGCCAAAATGCGACGCCCCGACACACGTCCCGGTTGCCGCTATCCTCACTGACTGGCCCACTTTGTTCAGAAATCCGCCTGACGCATGAATCCTTCCAACAACCTGTTTCTGATTGGCCCCATGGGCGCCGGTAAGACCATACTGGGAAAACACCTTGCCTGTCGTTATGGCTTGAAGTTCATTGACCTGGATGCGTGCATCCGCACCACTGCCGGTATTTCAATTAGTGATATTTTCACCCAACAAGGGGAACCGGGCTTCCGACAACTCGAATCAGCCGCACTCGAACGCAACAGCCAGAACTCCGGCCTAGTTATGGCCACCGGTGGCGGCACGGTACTGGCTGAAGCTAATCGCCGACTACTGAGCGGACGTGGCTTCGTGTTGTACCTGGAAATCGACATCAACACCCAATTGCAACGCTTGGTTGGAGACACTCAACGACCCCTGCTGCACGGCGTGGACCTCAGAGTGCAACTGCAGATGCTGTCTCAACAGCGCCAACCAATTTACCAGCAGCTGGCTGACTGTACGTTACGAGTAGGTGCCGATTTACCCATCGATACCGAGACTCGCGCTGTGGCGCTGCTTGCACGACACTGGCAACTTCCCGGCAAGGAACCCCTTACGTGAATACCCCCCTGCGCATTGATGTTGCCCTTGATCAACACAGCTACCCTATACACATCGGACCCGGGCTGCTCGACCACACCGCACTGTGGCGTGACCATCTTCGTGGCGTACATGTTCTGCTGGTCAGCGATACAAACGTCGCCCCGCTCTACGCCCAGCGCTTGCATGCCGGCCTGGATGGACGGCACTGGTCCACGCTGATCCTGCCAGCGGGAGAACCCGCCAAGACCCTGGCCAATGTGCAACAGGTATACGAAGCTTTATCGGCACTGGGCGCCAACCGCGATGCTTGTGTGATCGCCCTGGGTGGCGGAGTCATCGGTGATCTGTCCGGGTTTGCAGCCGCCAGCTGGATGCGGGGGATCGATTTTCTGCCCATCCCTACCACTCTGTTGGCCATGGTAGATGCCTCAGTAGGTGGCAAGACAGGCGTCAATCTGCCCTCGGGTAAGAACCTGGTGGGGGCGTTTCACCAACCCTGTGGGGTGCTGATCGACACCGATACACTGGCTACTCTGCCCGAACGTGAATATCGGGCCGGACTGGCCGAAGTCGTGAAATATGGGGCCATATTTGCTACCGACTTCATGGATTGGCTGGCCAAGCACAGCCCGGCTTTGCAGGCACGCGACCCGCAAGCGCTTACTGAGGCCATTGCCCGCAGCTGTCGCTTCAAAGCCGCAATCGTCGCGCAAGACCCCACTGAACAGGGCCAGCGAGCCCTGCTGAATTTTGGCCACAGCTTCGCTCATGCCCTCGAAACCGCAAGCGGCTACGGTCATTTGTTGCACGGTGAAGCCGTAGCCATCGGCATGCTGCAGGCGGCCCGACTATCAACTCGACTGGGCTTGGCCCGGCTCGAGGATGAGCAACGCCTGGGCAGGCTCCTGGCGGCATTGCATCTGCCCCTGCAGCCGCCACCGGGACTTAACGCAGAAACGCTGCTCCAGCACATGCGCCTGGATAAAAAGAACCAGCGTGGCAAATTGCGCCTGATTTTATGGCGTGGGGTAGGACAGGTGGAGATCGTAGCGAATGTCGAACCCGCAGCCATTTTGCAAACCCTGGATGATCTGCCATGAACTCTGGCCACAAGCGCGTTTACAATAGACGCTTTGCCGTTTCCTGGTTGAACCATTTCTAGCCATGCGCCTGTATCTGCAAACCCCACCCGAACCCGGCGTTAACCCGCACTATTACCAGCTGGTACTGGAACAGGATCTTTTCGGCGACTGGATCCTGCTGCGCGAATGGGGCTCTCAGGGGCAACGAGGCAGCGGGCGACGCGAAGTCTTTCTGGAGCGCGACCAAGCCCTGGCCGCTTTCGAACGGGCTCGTGATGCACAGGTTAAGCGTGGCTACCAGGTGATGTTTGCCAAGGGCATGGAGAATCCATATGGCTGATCGGCCCAACAACGACCGTTTTCTGCGCGCCCTGCAGCGCCAACCGACCGACACGACCCCCGTATGGATCATGCGTCAGGCAGGGCGTTATCTCCCTGAATACCGGGCCACCCGCAAGCGTGCCGGCAGCTTTCTAACCCTGGCCAAGACCCCGGAACTGGCTTGCGAAGTGACCCTGCAACCGGTCGAGCGTTTCGATCTGGATGCTGCCATCGTATTCTCCGATATCCTCACCATTCCCGATGCCATGGGTCTGGGCCTGTATTTTGTCGAAGGCGAAGGTCCGAAGTTTCGTAATCCGCTGCGCACCGCTGAGGCCATCAAGGCCCTCGCAGTACCCGATCCGGAAAGTGAGCTTCGCTACGTTACCGATGCCGTGCGCCTGGCCCGCCACGAACTGGACGGCAAAGTGCCACTGATCGGCTTTTCCGGTAGCCCCTGGACCCTGGCCTGCTACATGGTCGAGGGTCAGGGCTCACGCGATTTTGCCCGCCTCAAGGCTTTGAGCCTGGACCAACCGGCCCTCACCCATCACCTGCTGGACGTAAACGCCCGGGCCGTGATCGCCTATCTGACTGCCCAGGTTGCAGCCGGGGCCCAGGCGTTGATGGTGTTTGATACCTGGGGTGGACTACTGGCACCGTCAGCGTTCCGGGAATTTTCGCAACGCTATCTGCAGCAGATCGCCAAAGCCTTGCAACACAATCCACTCACCGCAAATATTCCACTCATTTTGTTCTCCAAGGGTGCCGGCGCTCACCTGGAGGGTCTGGCGGATAGTGGCTGCGCAGCACTTGGTCTGGACTGGACGATCGACATCGGTGATGCCCGGCGCCGGGTGGGTGAGCGTGTGGCCCTGCAGGGCAATCTCGACCCAGCCACGCTGCAGGCCAGTCCCACAGCACTCCGCCAGGAAGTTACCGCGGTCATTGATGCCTTCGGCCCACATCCCGGCCATGTATTCAATCTCGGCCATGGCATAACCCCAAATATTGACCTGGAAAACGTCGCGGTGCTGGTGGATGCGGTTCATTCACATGGACGGCACATTCGCCAACTTGACTGAGCAGTGACCACCCTCAACGCTCCTGATCGAACCACACCGACGGGTTTGGGCCATCTCTGACGAACCCGGACAATCGGATCCTGACCTGCTTTCTCACCGCACTACACCCCCGGTATCCAATCTGATCATGCCCATGGACAAGATTTTTGAACCCACCCAGATCGAATCGAAGTGGTACAGCTTTTGGGAGGACCAAGCTTACTTTCAGCCTCCCAAGAGTGGCACGCCCTACTGCATTTTGCTGCCACCGCCCAACGTCACCGGCACCCTGCACATGGGCCATGCCTTCCAGCAGACCATCATGGATGCCCTGATCCGCCACGCCCGCATGTCCGGTCGCAAGACCCTGTGGCAGGGCGGCAGCGACCACGCCGGCATCGCCACTCAGAAGATAGTCGAAAACCAGCTCGCCGCTGAAAACACCACCCGTCACCAGCTCGGTCGCCAAGCTTTTATTGAGCGGGTCTGGCAATGGAAGGAACAGTCCGGCTCGACCATCAGCAACCAGATGCGCCGGATCGGCGCCAGTATCGATGGCTCGCGGGAACGCTTCACCATGGACCAGGGCCTGTCGACTGCAGTACGCAAGGTCTTCATCGACTGGTACCGCGCCGGCCTGATCTATCGTGGCAAACGCCTGGTGCACTGGGACCCGGTACTGCAAACGGCGGTATCCGATCTCGAGGTCAACAATGAGGAACGTCAGGGCCATCTGTGGTCGATCCTCTACCCGTTCACCGATGCCGCCCTGCGCGGTCCCAACGGCGAGCGCGGCCTTACTGTGGCTACCACCCGTCCCGAGACCCTGCTCGGTGACGTCGCCGTAGCGGTGCATCCTGAGGATGAGCGCTATGCTCACCTGGTCGGCAAGACCCTGCGTCTACCCATCACCGGGCGCGCCATCCCGATCATTGCCGACAACTATGTCGAGCGCGATTTCGGCACCGGCTGCGTGAAGATCACCCCCGCCCATGACTTCAATGATTACGCCATCGGCCAGCGCCACCAGCTACCACTGATCAATGTCTTCACCCTGGATGCCCGGGTCATCGACCACCTAGCCGAGAATGCTACCGGCGCCGTTGCGGTGCTGAGCAACGCTGCTGACATCGGCATTCCCCAAGCTTATTTTGGCCTCGACCGCTTGGTGGCCCGCAAGCAGATTCTTGAGCAGCTCGATAGCGAAGGGCTACTGGTCGAGACCCAAGCACACACCCTGCAAGTGCCGATCAGCCAACGCTCCGAGGCAGTCATCGAACCGATGCTGACCGATCAGTGGTTTGTCGACCTCACCAGTACCACCCTACCTGAAGGCCGGGCCCAGCCCGCCGGCTCGCCGGGTGGCCACGTACGGATCACCGAACCGGCACTCGAGGCCGTGACCTCCGGAGCTATCAAGTTTGTGCCCGAGAACTGGAGCAACACCTACACCCAGTGGCTGGAAAATATCCAGGACTGGTGTATTAGCCGTCAGCTGTGGTGGGGCCACCGCATTCCGGCTTGGTATGACGATGATGGGCAGATCTTTGTAGGCGAAGACAAAGCCGATGCCATTGCCAACGCCCCTGTCCCGCCAAAGGGTCCGCTGCGTCAGGACGAAGATGTCCTCGACACCTGGTTCTCCTCAGCGCTGTGGCCGTTCTCGACCATGGGCTGGCCCAACGAGAGCCGTCCGGTGGTCATCGCTGACCGAAGCGTTGCCGACTGGCGTGAGGATCAGGCCTTTCTGCCCAGCGCGGTACTGGTCACCGGCTTCGACATCATCTTTTTCTGGGTTGCCCGGATGGTCATGGCGACGCAGTATTTTACCGGTAAAGTGCCTTTCCACGAGGTCTACATCAACGCCATCGTGCGTGATGCCGAAGGCCAGAAGATGTCCAAGTCCAAAGGCAACACGCTCGACCCACTGGACCTGATCGATGGCATCGATCTCGAAACACTGGTAAAAAAGTCCACCGCCTCACTGCTGATTCCCCAGGTTCGCAAGAAAGTCGAAAAGCGCATCCGCAAAGACTATCCCGATGGTATCCAGGCAGTCGGCACCGATGCCATGCGCTTCACCTTCGCGGCCCTGGCCACCTACGGCCGCACCATCAACTTCGACCTCAAGCGCGCCGAAGGCTACAAACACTTCTGCAACAAGTTGTGGAACGCCGCGCGCTTTGTACTGATGAATACTGAGGGATTCACCCCCCATGCTGAGCCGGTTCTGCACACCGCCGCGGAGAGATGGATTGACGCCCGCTTCCGGGACACGATGCAGAGTGTTGCTAAAAACTTTTCAAATTACCGCTTCGACTTGCTGGCCCAGGACCTGTACCAGTTCGTCTGGAACGACTACTGCGACTGGTTCGTGGAACTGGCCAAGCTGGCACTCAATGGCAGCGACGCAGCTGCCGCGGCGTCAACCCGGCACACTCTGTTGGCCGTCCTTGAAGGTATTCTGCGCGCGCTGCATCCACTTATTCCCTTCATCACCGAAGAAATCTGGCATGAAGTCGCCCCGCGACTCGGATTGCAGCAGAACAGTATCCTGGAACGCTGTTACCCCAATCCGGGCCAACCGGCGACCCTTCTTGCTGCTGATAGCGTCGCAGCCGAGCCCGCGACAACGCAAGCAGCCGTTACTGAGATCAACACCCTGATCGAAGCCGTGACCCGGGTCCGCAGCCTACGCAGTGAGCTGGGCGTCGCTCCCGGACACCCGGTGCCGTTGCTGATTGAGGGCCGGATGGATAACCCAGAACGATTCACTGCGATCCAGAGCATGCTGCAGGCCCTGTGTCGCATCGAACGTATCGAGATGCTTCCGGAAAATACGACCCCGCCGGCTTCAGCCGCCACGCCGTTGCTCGGGGCCAAGGCCCACCTGCCTCTTGAAGGCCTGATTGACATCGCTGCCGAGCAGGCCCGGTTACGGAAGGAAATTCACCGTATCGAGCAGGAAATCGGCAAGTGTCGGGGGAAACTTGGCAACCCGCGTTTCGTCGCCAACGCACCGACCGAGGTTGTCGAACAGGAACGCCAACGACTCGTAGAATGGAGCCAGCAAGCCGAAATACTGCGCAAACAGACTGAGCGACTGGGGGCATGAGAGAATGCCCAGAGACATCCAATCCCTAACAGTTCTCCAATCACCACACTGACTCCCTGCCAACCCCCCATTGGGGTGCGATCAATAAGCCCATGGGTTCAGGGTTTCGGCAGCCCCCCAGTGAGGGGGTGCAGGTTCAGCACCATCACCATGGCGTCCTCACGTCCCTGCCGGGCCGGGTAATAACGTGGACGTTTGCCGATACGGGTAAAACCATTCTTTTCATACAATTGGACGGCCCGCCGGTTGGATGGACGCACCTCCAGGAGAACTTCGTCCGCACCATGCCAACGGGCAATGTCGAGCATGCGCGACAGCATCCGCCGACCAAGGCCGAGCCCCTGTTCTGCGGGTGCCACACAGAGATTGAGTAAGTGAGCTTCCCCAGCAGCCACCGATAGCACGCCATAGCTACCAACGCGGCGTCCAGCAACCAGTACCCAGCAGTGATAGCCGGCCTGCAGACAATCACGAAAAATGCCCGGACTCCAGGGAAATTCGTAGGCCATAGCTTCTATAGAGGCAACCTGAGTAAGATCCTCACGACACATCCGGCGGATCTGCAGGGGTTCTCTGGCCGGTACGGCAACCATCAGGCTGGCCGGCCCCGTAGCAAGGTTCTTACCGCCAACCACAAGCTACGTTTGCGGGCGGGCTCAGCCAAAATATCGCTGGGTGCATCGGCATGAACGATCAGACAGCGATCGGACACTTCCCGGGATACCGTCTGCTCCAGTACTACTGCAGCATCCCGGCCCAAAACGAGGCAGGCATGGGCCGCGTCAATCTGTGCTGCCGCAGCACTGGCCTCAAGCCAGGGCGCCCGTTGCATTTCTGCCGGCAACGCCAGCAGGGCATTGCGCAGCAGGGTCTGCTGGCGCGGCTGCGAGGCGGCTTCGGCAGGCAAGATAATCAGTAAGGGCACCTTTTGCCTGCTGGGTAGTGGAGAGGCCAAAGCAACGATCGTAGCCGTAGCAGGCGACGTGGGTAACCGGGGCGCTCCTACCCCAACCCGCTGCTCCCCCTCAAGAGGGACCGTCGTGGTAACTGACGCCTGGCGCAGGTGCAGCGGCAGTACACCCAGCTCGCGCAGACATCGATCCCGCCATGCGGAAAGAGGTGGCCTCGCTGTGTTCATAGCGGCCATCAGGCACGAGTACCTCGACGCCGTCGGCGGTGTGTGGCCCGCACCCATATGGTCCACACCGGTCCGGACAGCACATAGAGAAGAAATACCACAAACAGTACCCGTGAAGGATCAATAGTTAGCGCCACCAGTACCAGCACCACAACTAGAATGGCCAGAAAGGGGACCTTTTCACCTACTGGCCAGCCTTTGAAACTGATGTAACGAAAGCGGCTGACCATAAGCAAACCCGTTGACACAATCAAAACCAGGGTCAGAAAAACCAGTGAGTTTCCAGAAAAATCCAGGCTTGAGGCGGCCCACACGTAGCTCATGAGCAGTCCTGCCGCAGCGGGACTGGCCAGTCCCTGGAAATAACGCTTGTCAATAACTCCGACCTGAGTGTTAAATCGGGCCAGCCGTAATGCCGCACAAGCCGCATACAGAAAGGCGGCAGTCCAACCGATCTTGCCCCATACCGGCCCGTAGTGACGCAAATCTGCCAGCGACCAGGTGTACAGTACGAGACTGGGTGCCAGACCGAAGCTGACCAGATCCGACAGCGAATCGTATTGCACACCAAATTCGCTCTGGGTGTGCGTCAGACGGGCGATTCGTCCGTCCAGACCATCTAAAATTGCCGCTACGAACACTGCGATCACAGCCTGTGCGAAATGGCCATCGATCGCCGAAACAATGGCATAAAAACCCGCAAACATTGCTCCAGTTGTAAACAGGTTCGGCAGCAGATAGATGCCTCGGTGAGGTGGCGGGGAACGGGTGGGTAGCTCATTCATGGGTGGGTCTCAATTTAAATCGCAGTGTAAACCATGTCGCCACACTGCCTACCCCTTCACATGCCAATACCCAGTAGTTGCGGTAGAGTTAGCGCATATCATCACCGGGAGCCATCTATGCGCCGCTCCATACTCTTGACTACTTTGCTACTGTTGCTTTGGTCGCCACTCGTCTTGGCCCAGGTTTATACCTGGATCGACAGTGGGGGAGTTCGGCATTTTTCACAATCTCCACCACCCCAGGGGATTACTTACAAGGTGTTGCGCATCGACAGCGGCACCACGACAAACGGCAACACCGCTACCCCATCCCGAGATCTCGCTGCAAGCCGTCAGACCAGGCAGATGGGCAAGAAAGTGGCTATTACCGATACTCAATCTAACCGCAGCAAGTATTGCGACGGGTTACGCAAAAACCTGAATCTCCTGGAAAGCAAACAGGCCCTCAATACTCTCAGCGCCGAGGGCAAATCGATTGCAATTGATTCCAGACAGCGCGTGAAGCAACTCAAAGCTACCCAAGCACAGCTTGCTGCGTACTGCCATCCTTCCTGATTTATGCGCTGGCTATTTGTCCTACTTATTCTGGTTGCGGCCGTTTTGGCATGGTGGTGGTTCAATCCTCGCCATTTGTTTCCGGGACTTCGGCCCACTTCGACAATACACTCTTCCGCCAGGCAGACTACGCCTACCTTGTATCGCTGGGTCGATTCCCAAGGCACCGTCAACATCACCCAACACCCGCCCAAGGGCCGGCCCTATGCCGTACTGCATCCAGACCCAAACACGAATGTAGTCCCGGCTTTCAGTCCTCCTGCAACCGCTCACAGCACTCACTGAGTAACGTGTCGCCCCCCCTGTTCACTGACCGGTTACAATCGGCGATCTTTCCAAGCAAACCGATTACCCTTCATGCGCCTGAGCCAATTTCATCTCGCCACAGTCAAGGAAACACCCGCTGATGCCGAGATTGCAAGTCACCAATTGATGCTGCGCGCGGGGATGCTGCGTAAACTGGCTGCAGGCATCTATACCTGGACCCCGCTGGGCCTGCGTATTTTGCGCAAGGTCGAAGCCATAGTGCGTGAGGAAATGGAACGATCCGGAGCCATTGAAATGCTCATGCCATCGGTACAGCCCAGGGAGCTATGGGAAGAAACCGGGCGTTGGGAGAAGTTTGGTGGCCAGCTCCTCAAGCTCCAGGATCGCAAGAAGCAATTCTTCTGTTACGGACCGACGCATGAAGAAGTCATTACCGACTTTGCCCGTAACGAACTGAAAAGTTATCGTCAGCTACCCGTCAATTTCTTCCAGATCCAGACCAAGTTCCGGGATGAAATTCGCCCTCGCTTCGGGGTGATGCGGGCCCGCGAGTTCCTGATGAAGGATGCCTACTCGTTTCATCTCGATAAGGAATGCCTGGCCCGCGAATACCGCAACATGTTTGCTACCTACACCCGTATCTTTACCCGCCTGGGACTGCGCTTTCGCGCAGTCGAAGCCGATACTGGAGCGATCGGCGGGAAAGCCAGTCATGAGTTTCACGTGCTTGCCGACAGTGGTGAGGATGCCATCGCTTTTGCCAGTAAATCTGATTATGCCGCCAATATCGAAATGGCTGTGGCCAAGCAGTCGGACGTACCTCGTGGATTACCCACCGAACCTCTGCATAAGTATTCCACTCCAACTCAGAAAACCTGCGAGGCCGTAGCAAAACTCCTCGACCTGCCCTTGTGCAGAACGGTCAAGTCCATCGCCATGATGAGTGAGTCGGAATTTATCCTGGTGCTGTTACGAGGCGACCACACCCTTAATGAAATCAAACTGGCCAGACAGCTCAACCTGACCGAATACCGTATGGCCAGCGAAGAGGACATTGACCGCTACCTAGGCACCACCCCTGGTTTTATTGGTCCGATCTCGCCACGCCAGCCCATCCGTGTACTGGCCGACCTTGAGGTGGCCAATATGGCCGATTTTGTGGTGGGCGCTAATCAAACCGGATTTCACTATACCGGTGTGAACTGGGGACGCGACCTGCCCGAACCCCATCAGATTGCCGATGTTCGCAACGTTGTCGCCGGCGACCTTGCTCCCGATGGGTGCGGGCACTTGAGCATTGCCCGTGGAATTGAGGTCGGCCACATCTTTCAGCTGGGATCACAGTATGCCGAGTCCATGCACGCCGTAGTGATTGATGACCAGGGCCATGCCAGAACCCCGCTCATGGGGTGTTACGGAATCGGGATCAGCCGCATTGTCGCAGCGGCAATTGAACAAAATCATGACGCCGCAGGCATTATCTGGCCAACTTCCATAGCACCATGGAGTGTGGTGGTTTGTCCGATTAACACCAAACACGGCACGCAGGTGCAGGACGCTGCAGAATCCCTGTATCGGGACCTGCAGAGCAAGAATATCGAAGTCGTACTCGACAATCGGGGACTGCGCCCAGGGCCCATGTTCTCAGATATGGAATTGATTGGTATACCCCATCGTATCGTGGTCAGCGAACGCGGACTGAAACAAGGACTTTACGAATATCGCGCTCGCCATCGGCAGGACAATGAATACCTCGATTACACTACACTCCTTGAACGAATACAGAATTGAGAAGTGTTCTGTTGTATAGCAATATCTGACGGCCCGTAGAGCTTGTGGGATTGTCACCAAACAGCAGGAAAATCGAGAACGATTTCTTACTCTTTTGAAGTGCATAGTGTACTCACTTAACAATAATTTGAGAAAATTAGTATTGATATCCCACTTATGCATCTGATTCATTCCTAGGCCAATAGGCTAGCAGGGCTTTTCTTTCTCGGCATTTTGATCCAGACTATATGTGCGCCGGTCTCCTATGCTGGCTGCTTTACCCTTCAACCCGTCTGTGTTTTGACCCTCTTTACAGGAGACGAAAATGACCGTAGACCTCGAAACCCTGAATCAAAGACAACTGAATGAACTGATTGAAAAGGCCAAGTATCGCCAAACTGAACTGGCCAAGGAGAATATCACTATAGTGCGTGAGCGCATTGAAACGATGTTGAGAGATGAGTGCCTGACCATTGGTGATATCTACCCTGGACGGGGCCGACGTTCTGGACGCAAATCTGTAGTTGCACCGAAATACCGGAACCCGGACGATTATGATCAAACCTGGAGTGGTCGTGGCAAACGTCCGCACTGGTTTAAAAATGCCCTGGCCGCTGGCAGAAACGAGAGAGATCTACTTATCTGAGTAGGTGCTGTGTACCACTGAATATCCACGTCATAACTGTGGATATCTTCTATGGCAAATGCCGACCTCACGTCGGCATTTGCTTTTTTACACATAAGCTTTTTTACCACATCCCGCCAGCACCATGCGATCCGGGCATCGCTCATAGGGGCACTTCAAAAAACCGCAGCGAGTGGTTCAAATGCCCGGTAATGCTATGGCTATCGGAACCCTATCCATCCATGCGGTGTTACATGTTGCCGCTTGCCGGATAGGGGATGGGGATCACGATCAATGTGGGTATTACGGTGGAATACCCCATCCCCCTTCTAGTTTACTCATTTACGGATGATGTTCTTTTACCCGTTAGCTGGAATCACCTTGATGCGGATCGGCAGAGGTGGGCGCCGGTGAATCAGAGCTCGCGCTGCGGTCTACTGATACAGCACGAACTCTCAGCAGCCCCCCCTCCACCGCCACCACTTCGACCTCACTTCCCAGGGGCAAATCCGGGCCTTCTGCTAGCCACTGGCCGTCACCCACTGCAACTTTGCCACGTCCGTTGCGAATCGGGCTGACCAGCACCAGGCGTTTGCCCAGCAACCGGTCTGCCCGATGATTGAGCAACTCAGCTTCGGGGTCGTCACTATCTCGCAACCATGGCAACACGAAACGCCAGTAGACCATGCACGATAAAAATGCCAGCGTGATGAATAACAGGGCCTGAGGCAAGGCACCCAGCCCTGGGAAAAGCAACAACACTCCACCCATTAGCGCTGCAGCAATACCAATCCAAAGCAGAAAGAATCCAGGTGTCAATACCTCAGCCGCAGCCAATATCAATGCCACGGACCACCAGATGTAATGCACTGGAAAGTCAACCATAGGGATCAGCCCCCACTGCCAGGCTTGCGGTCCTGCGCATCCTTGATCAAGTCGGTGATACCCGTAAGCGAACCCAGAATGCCGGTCGTTTCCATCGGCAATAAAAGGGTCTTCTGATTAGGCGAATTACCAAAAACCTTCAATGCATCAATATATTTTGAGGCAACGAAGAAATTCAAGGCATTGATATCGCCGTGCGCAATCGCTACAGAGACTACCTCTGTAGCCTTGGCATCAGCCATAGCCAACCGTTCACGGGCCTCGGCTTCACGGAATGCCGCTTCACGCTTGCCCTCAGCCGAAAGGATCACACCTTGTTTCTCACCTTCGGCCTTGAGAATCGCCGCCTGGCGGTATCCTTCAGCATCGAGAATATTGGCGCGCTTTTCACGTTCAGCCTTCATCTGCCGGGCCATCGCATCAACCAGATCCCGAGGTGGCTGGATATCCTTCAACTCAATGCGATTGACCTTGACACCCCAAGGGCGAGTGGCCTCATCGACCACATGCAAAAGCCGGGCGTTGATTTCGTCGCGTTTGGACAGCGACTCATCAAGATCCAAAGAACCCAATACAGTACGGATATTGGTCATGACCAGGTTTATTTCGGCACGCTCCAGATTAGCTACCTCATAGGCAGCCTTAGACGCATCCAATACCTGAAAGAACACCACCCCATCCACCGTAACTACGGCATTGTCCTTGGTGATTACACTCTGACTGGGCACATCCAATACCTGCTCCATAACGTTAACTTTGCGCCCGATCGTATAAATGAACGGAATCAGCAGGTGTAATCCCGGCGTCAGCGTAATCACATACTTGCCGAAACGCTCTACGGTCCAGGCGTAGCCCTGCGGTACGATCCGCACCATCTTGAACAGAATGATGCCGGCGGCCCCGACAATAATCAATGCGAAGAAAAGTCCCATGGGTTTACTCCCCCAAAAAGATCAGTATAGGTCAATATCAAACTATGCCGAGCTTTCGCACTCATCAAAAGTAATATGTCTCAAATATGAAATACTAAGATCGCAACCCTATTATACGGTTTAACCTGTGACGGACCCGCCCCGGCCACGACCGTACAGCATACTTACCGGTATTGGACTGGACTGGAAACGGCCCAGCTGTGAGTGGGTGGGTGGGCTCTCACGGTCTGGGCCTCGACATACCCATGGTTGGGGGTCACCCAATCAGGCCATTAACGTGGTGTTCATTGCAGAGCCACCTCAATTCGCTTCTGCACAGCATCGTCAATACGGTCCACATATTCCAGTGCGGCCAGATTCTGCTCCAGTTGTTCCCGACTGCTGGCACCGAGAATCACAGTGCTGACATGTGGATTACGAAGACACCAGGCCAGAGCAAACTGTACTGACGGAATATCGAGCTCATGGGCAATGGCAGTCAACTTACGCACCTGCTCCAGTTTTCGGTTGCTACTCTCACTTTCTAGCAGATCCTTACGCAACCATTCATATCCTGGCTGATCCAGCCGCGATCCCTTGGGCACCCCATGGTCGTACTTACCGGTAAGCAGCCCGGACGCCAAGGGTGACCAAATAGTGGCACCGATACCGTATTCTTCATACAACAAGGCATATTCCTGCTCCACCCTCGCTCGATGCAACAGGTTGTACTGGGGTTGCTCCATCTGAGGCCCGATCAAATGTGCTTGGTGGGCAAAAACGCAGGCTGCTCGAATAAGCTCGGCCGGCCACTCACTGGTGCCCCAATACAGCACCTTACCGCAGCGGATGAGGCCGTCCATGGTCACGACGATCTCCTCCACCGGCGTATCCTCATCGGGGCGGTGACAGTAATACAGATCAAGATGATCGAGATCAAGCCGCGTTAGTGCCTGATCACAGGCCTCCACGATATGCTTGCGCGACAGTCCATGCTGGGTTGGAAGCGGATCTGGTACCGAACCGAAGTACACCTTACTGGATACGCAATAGCCATCCCTTGGCAGCTTCAGTGCAGCCAGTGCCGCACCCATAACCCGCTCCGCAACACCATACGAGTACACCTCAGCATTATCAAAAAAATTGACCCCGTGGTCCCAAGCACAAGCCAGCAGCTCGGTAGCAAGCCGGGTATCGACCTGGGTGCCAAAGGTTACCCATGACCCGTAGGAAAATGCCGACAATTTCAGTCCGGACGAACCCAATCGACGATACTGCATAGTCGCTCCACTTGTAAAAACACAAAGCATGCCACTTTTTCACCCGAGAAAAATAACTTGCTATCATCTCTGTTCCCCATGGGGGATAGCTGACTGCGCTCTCCACAGGGTTCATATCAACATGCTTGGCCGACCGAACATGGCGTAAACAAAATGTCTCCGCCAAGACTACGGAGCCGAGGCAATGACTGACCGGACTATTACCGAAGATTCCTTGTGCCTGGCCCCAGGACCTGACCATGCAAACCTTTCTGGTTGCACTATCTACGACCGCATTGGCTGAAATCGGCGACAAGACCCAGTTCCTGGTCCTGATGCTTGCCGCCAAGTACCGCAAGCCCTTGCCTATTCTGTTCGGCATTTTGCTGGCCACGCTGGCGAGCCAAACCATCGCTGGAGAGCTGGGAAATCTGATCGGCTCACTGCTGACCCCCAACCTGCAGCGCTGGCTCACCGGTGGCGCCCTGCTGGTTATGGCAGCATGGATGCTGCGTCCAGACTCCAACGACGGCGACGATAGACCGACACGGCACGGACGCAGCGTACTGCTTACCACCCTGGTCACATTCTTTGTTGCTGAATTCGGTGACAAGACCCAGATCACCACCCTGGTCCTGGCGGCACATTTCCAGCCGCTGTGGCAGGTCATTCTCGGCAGTAGCGCCGGTCTGCTGGCCATCAACGTTCCCGTCGTCTGGCTGGGGACCCGCCATGCCCACCGCATCCCCCAGGATTGGACCCGCAGGGCCGCTGCACTGCTCTTTATGCTGCTGGGCCTATGGACTCTACTGCGCTGAACCACGGTTTTTGCCCATTCTTAGTAGAGTTGAAAGAAAAATTCCATTCAACCGGCCCCCATTACCGATGCATCGGTCTACTTGACTTATGGATCCCCGCCGGTGAACGGAGGCTTGCTACCCCTATCAGGGCCCAGCAAAAATATCTTGTGCAGCGGGTGCATAGGAAAGGATGGATTGATATTGCGTACCGGATCTACAGGAATCGTCGTGTTCCACGCTCGGCCCGGGTCTCGACACAAGCCCCCTGCTGCGGGGTAAGCTATCAATCTTATTCATCTGGTGCGGGGTTCGTCCTGCACCATGTTCGGTTTATCGACAACACTCAGTGAGGTTACACGTGAGCAAGCAGGCAATCGGTTGGATAGGTGGGCTGGTAGTCATCGTGGTGGCGGGGATCATCGCCTTGAACCTGTATCGGTCACCGGCCCCGGCACCCCAAGTCACCCAGAAGCTCGTCACTACACCCGCACCAATCAGCACCGTGCCACCCCCGGTGCAACATCCCATCAGTGCCGTGCAAAGCGTACCGGCGCTGGCCAGCACCTCCGCTCTGCCAGCACTGGAGCACAGCGATGCGCCCATAGCCAAAGCACTGGAATCCCTGGCGGGCAGCAAACTATTGCGTTCGATCCTGATTCCCCATGATCTGATCCCGCACATCGTCGCCACTATTGACGCCTTGCCCCGCCACAGCATGAGCGAATCCATCCTGCCGCTACGCACCCCACGAGGAGCGTTCAAGGTAATTCAAGCTCACGATCAGATCCAGATCAACCCCCAGAACTTTACCCGCTATGCCCCGTACATGCGCCTTATCGAGGTGATCGACAGCAAGAATCTGGTGGCCTGGTATGTACATAATTACCCCCTGTTCCAAAAAGCCTATCGGCAACTCGGCTATCCCAAGGGCTACTTCAACAACCGTCTGATCTACGTTATCGATAACCTTCTGGCCACCCCTGAGGTCAAACTTCCTATCTTGCTGCAGCAACCCAACGTACTGTATGTCTACACCGATCCAAGACTGGAAGCCCTCAGTGCCGGGCAAAAAATGCTACTGCGCAGCGGGCCGGGCAATGAAGCCAAAATCAAGGCCAAACTACGAGCTATTCGTGCCGTTCTGACCGGACAGCGCTTGAATACTCTCTGAGGATTGGCAGGCAAATGACTTCAGCCAACCCGCTTTCGAATGGCCATAGTTCGTGACCTGCAGGTTCTGTTCAATTCATCCATGAGTTCACCCCAGCTATTGAGCGTTTTGTAAGAATGTACCGCCGATCTTTGCAGATTGCTTCGGTATCACCCAGAGGAGCCTGATTCAATGAATAGCTCAACCCGTACACCCTTTTTACGCCGAACCTTTGCGGCTATTTTGACCGGTCTTGCCATCGCCCTGCTCGGGCTCACCGCCTGGCCGGCACTTGCCACTCCTGCCACAGCAACCGTCCGCGCCAAGCAGGTCATGCAGGCACTCAAGTGGCGCAGTATCGGCCCCTACATCGGCGGCCGGGTCGTGGCCGTAAGCGGCGTGGCCAGTGAGCCCAATCTGTTCTATATGGGCGCAGTGGACGGCGGGATCTGGAAAAGTACCGATTACGGCATCAAGTGGACCAACCTCAGCGACGGCGCCCTGCCCGGCAACAGCGACAGTATCGGAGCCATCGCGGTGGCCCCCTCGAACCCGCAAGTGATCTATGCCGGCACCGGTGAAAGTGACATCCGCGGCGATATGATCACAGGTGACGGCGTGTTCCGCTCCAATGACGCCGGCAAGACTTGGCAAGCAGCGGGCCTTAGCGACACCCACACCATCATGGGCCTGGTGGTCGATCCGAACCATCCCGAGGTGGTGTATGCCGCCTCGATGGGCCATGTGTTTGTATCCGGGCCCCATCGGGGGATTTTCAAATCCACGAACGGCGGTAAAACCTGGCACAAGATTCTGTTCGTCAATAACCAGACCGGGGCAGTCGATTTAGTCATGGACCCCAGCAACCCCCAGGTCCTGTATGCCACCACCTGGCAGGCCTATCGCACCCCCTGGAAGTTCTCCAGCGGCGGCCCGGGCAGCGGTCTTTGGAAGACCACCGACGGCGGCGAACACTGGACCAACATCACCCACCATCCCGGCCTGCCAACAGGGGTGCTCGGGAAAATGGGTATCGCGGTCTCGGCCAGCAACCCGAACGTGCTCTACAGCATCATCCAGGCCAAAGACGGCGGAATTTTCCGTTCCGATGACGGCGGTGGGCACTGGAAGCGGGTCAATCATCAATGGGAACTGCGCCAGCGTGCGTTCTACTACATGGCTATTTTCATCGATCCGAAAAATCCTGACACCCTCTACGTTCCCAACGTGCTGGCCCTGTGGGTATCGCATAATGCGGGCAAGTCATTCCAAGCCCTGCATACTCCTCATGGCGACAACCACATCGTCTGGATCAATCCGCACAATCCGCAGATCATCCTTGAGGGCAACGACGGTGGGGCCACAGTAAGTACCGATGGCGGAGCTACTTGGAGCACTGAGCACAACCAGCCGACCGGACAGTTCTACCACGTCAACCTGGATCATCAGTTCCCGTTCCACATTTATGGTGCGCAGCAGGACGAAGGGTCATTCGAAGGACCCAGTGCCTCGGTGGACGGCATGATTCCGCTCAGCGCCTGGCATTCAGTCGCTTACGGCGAAAGTACCGTAGTGGTCCCGCAGCCGGGCAAGCCGAG